>NZ_PYCI01000004.1:0-89483 GCF_003015105.1 Chroococcidiopsis sp. CCALA 051
CTCGGGGACCCCACGACCGAAGGGAGTGGGGATTAGGGGGCGAAGGGGGACAAGGGAGCAATTCTAGCCAATAGTCACTAGCCACCAGCCACTACCAACTACCAATTACCCATTACCATTTACCAACTACCAATTACCAATCCAAAATCAAGAGACTTAATCTATGAAGTCTTGGAATCAACACCTGACTGCTAAAGTCGCCAGTTCCTTCTTAGTTCTATCCCTGGTGGCTGTTGGCGTGGTGGGAAGCGTTGCTTTCTTCAGTGCTAGAGAGGCTCTCAAGCAGGCTGCTTTCAATCGCCTCAGCGTTGCTGCTACCCTGAAAGAAGAAGAAATTGGGCGTTGGTTTGAAGACCAGCAACGAGATTTTCTCCTTGTAACTCAGCATCCAGAACTACAAAGGAATATCAAGATATTACTAAGTGGCAAAATCACCGATCCGAATTATCTTGCCGCTGACAAAATTCTCTCCAATTATCTCATCAGTGTCACCCAAACCAAGCCAGCTTTAAGAGAAATTTTCATCCTCGATCGCAGCAATCAGATCGTTCTCTCAACTGACAAGCAGCGCAAAGGTAACTACGAAATTCTAGCTAACGTTACCTATTTTGAACGAGTTGAGCCAGATACCTTTGACCCGATTTTCTACGTTTCACCCGTCACTGGTAAACCGTCAGTTACCTTAGCAACACCTCTACGCGATGCAGCAGGAGTGCGCCAAGGCATTGTTTTAGCTCACCTCAACTTAGACCGCATCGATCGAATCGTCCGAGAACGCACGGGCTTGGGTAATAGTGGCGAGACATACTTAGTCGGCTCTTTGGTATCAAAAAACGCTTTTATCTCCAAAGCAGAGAAAACTGAAGCACAGGAATTTCCAGAAGGAATTAGCAGTCAAGGCATTGATGCAGCGATGAGTGGTGTCAGCGGCTCTGGACTTTATCGCAACTATGCCAAACTGCCAGTTATTGGTGTCTATCGCTGGCTGAACGAGCAAGATCTGGCTTTGTTAGTGGAGATGCAGCAGGAAGAAGCTTTTGCCCCTGCTCGCCAACTGGCAGGAACAATCGTACTCGTAGGACTAGCATCGGTAGGTTGTCTATCAATTGGAGTGTATTGGCTGACGCGACAATTAAAAATCTCTCGCGAGCAGTTGGAGAATTACAGCCATAAGTTGGAACAAAAAGCACAAGAAGCTGAAGCTGCCAACCTTGCCAAAAGCGAATTTTTGGCTAACATGAGCCACGAACTGCGGACTCCACTCAACGCCATTCTTGGTTTCACCCAACTGATGAGCCGCGATCGCTCGCTCAGTGCGGCACAGCTAGAAAATTTAGACACGATTAATCGCAGCGGCGAGCATTTGTTGACCTTAATTAATGATGTCCTGTCAATGGCTAAAATTGAGGCGGGGCGCACAATTCTCAATGAAAATAGCTTCGATCTCTACGAATTACTAGATTCACTTGAAGAGATGTTACGGCTCAAAGCAGAAGCCAAGGGCTTACAGTTGATCTTTGAACGCACCCCTGAAGTTCCCCAATGCGTACGCGCAGACGAGAGTAAATTGCGCCAAGTCTTGATTAATCTTCTGGGAAATGCAATTAAATTCACTCAAGCAGGCGGAGCAATCTTGCGCGTGAGAACGAAGCAGGACAAGCAGGAGGTATCTCAGTCACCACCTACTACCTGTACCCTACACTTTGAAGTTGAAGATACTGGTCCTGGCATTGCAGCATCAGAGTTGGAGAGATTGTTTAAACCCTTTGTCCAAACGGAAGCAGGGCGAAAATCTCATGAAGGGACTGGTCTAGGCTTAACTATTAGCCAACAGTTTGTGCGCCTAATGGGAGGAGAGATCGCGGTTAGCACGACTTTGGGTCATGGCACGATTTTTAGTTTCGAGATTCCAGTTAGCCCCGCAGCAGTGGTGGAAGTGCCGCCTCGACAGCACTATCGGCGAGTCATTGGACTCGCGCCCGACCAACCGAAGTATCGTATCTTGGTAGTTGAAGATAAATGGGAAAACCGCCAACTTCTAGTCAAGATGCTGGAATCAGTCGGCTTCGAGGTGCGCGAAGCCGAAAATGGTGAAGAAGGAGTGGCAATTTGGGAAAGCTGGCAACCACAATTAATCTGGATGGATATGCGAATGCCAGTGATGGATGGCTATGAAGCGACTAGACAGATTAAAGCCCATCTAAAAGGTCATGCGACGATTATCATTGCTCTAACAGCAAGTGCCTTTGACGAAGAACGCGCTGTAGTTTTATCTGCTGGGTGTAATGATTTTGTCCGCAAGCCCTTGCGGGAAGAAGTTATCTGGGAAAAAATGATGCAGTATTTAGGGGTGCGTTATATCTATGAAGACACCCAGCAGGCAGCTATTCCCAGCCAGCTAGAAGAGAAAGAACCCTATGCGCTGACAGCCCAAAGCTTGAGAGTCATGCCTTCTGAGTGGGTGGCGCAACTACACCAAGCAGCACTGCGGACTGATGAGAAGCTGATTTTCGATCTTCTAGAACAAATTCCACAGGATTATGCTCCTATGGCAACTGCTCTAGCCGATTTAGTAAATAACTTTCGTATTGATAAGATTATCGATCTAACGCAACTAGATTCAGCATGAATGACGATCGCGCTCAGGAGCCTAAAGCGAATATTTTAGTAGTTGACGATAAGCCGGATAACTTACGACTTCTATCTGCGATGCTATCTCAGCTGGGGTATGAAGTCCGTAAAGTGATCGACGGAAAAACAGCCTTGATGACCGCGCAAGCTGCCCCGCCCGATCTAATTTTGCTTGACATTATGATGCCAAACATGAATGGCTATGAGGTCTGCCAACACCTGAAAGCTTCGCCAACAACCCGCGATATTCCGGTAATTTTTATCAGCGCCCTAGATGAGGTCATCGATAAAGTTAAAGCTTTTGCAGTCGGGGGAGTTGATTACATCACGAAACCCTTCAGTGAAGAAGAAGTTTTTGCCCGTGTAGAGAATAATCTGACGCTGCGGCGGTTGCAACAGCAGCTGACAGAGCAAAATGCTCGCCTGCAACAAGAAATTTGCGATCGCCAAAAGGCAGAATCAGCACTATGGCTGAGTCAGTTTTATTTAGACAAATCTAGAGATGCAATCTGTATCATTAATGCCGATGCACGGTTTGTCTATGTCAATGAAGCAGCCTGTCGCATCCTTGGATACTCCCGCACCCAACTGCTAGATATGGCTGTTTGCGATGTCAATCCCAATTTCCCAACCACAATCTGGCAGTCACATTGGCAGGAAATTCGGCAGAAAGGCTCCTTCACCTTTGAATCGACCTCACGGACTAAAGATGGTCGGGACATCAGCGTGGAAATAACTGCTAATTATTTAGAGTTTAACGGTCAAGAGTACAACTGTGCGATCGTTCGCGATATCACTGCTCGCAAACAGGCAGAAGCAGCATTGCTTGGCAGCGAAGCGAAGTTTCGCCATTTGTTCGAGTCTGCGCCCGTAGGGATTTTCTCGATACGCCTGCGAGATAGTTGGCTGCTGGAGGCTAATCAGCAGTTTGGGCAAATACTCGGTTATCGTGCCACAAATGCGATCGCGCAAAAATCTGTAACTGACTTTTTGAGCGATCCGACTGCCCAACAGCAGATCTTGGCAGCAAAACAGGTGGCGGGAAAAGTCTGCCAGTGCCAAATCCAGATCCGCAAACAAGACGGAACGATAATTTGGGTGCTATTAGCACTACGAATTGATGCAGCAGAGGATTGCTTGGTAGGCGCGATTGCCGAGATTGGCGATCGCTTTTAGGGACAAACAAAAGTCAACCTGAGATTATCAGAGATTTTAGCTCCTCAAGGTTTCCTTTAGAATTTCAAGTTCCTCAAAACAGCAACCACTTGCAGCTTTTCAACTGCGATCGCCGAGCCGTAAGTATCGGTCGATATCTCTGTTGTCCTAAGATTAGGACTCAAGCAAGTCCAGAGATTTTCTGTAATGACAAATACAATCTATCAAATTACATTAATGAACGAAAGGTATGCAGCAACAGCTTTTAAAAAGGTAAGTTTGCAGTAGATCATCTGCAAGAGTTCTAGCAATAAATATAACTCTTGTTTGAGAGCTGGCGATCGCGCAGCTTGCATTTGTAACACTGCCTGCCTTGACGCTGCCCGTTCTTGACCGTAGCAATTGGAGCTGGAGTTGAGACGTATTCTTTATTCTAGCGAAATCATCATTACCCTTTCAGCAACGCCAGGAGTCACAAATGCAAGTTGTCACATTATCTTTAGAACCAAAATTCGATCCCAGCCAAGGGATCGCGCTCAAAGATCTAGCTCAGATTTGGCAATGGCAGTTGGCATTTGACTATCCTAATAGCAGTGTGGCTACCAAAGAGAGTATTGTCTGCTGGCTACTGGGAAACCGTTCGGAACATTTAGACTCAGAGCAGTTTAAACTCGTACAGCAAGGGATAGCCTACCGCTACCGGATTTTGCAGAATCGTTACTTAGGACAAGCACCAGAACAGGGCTATCGCCGCCTCTTGACCCGCTTGGGTAGTTTAGTCGTGCTACAAAATAAAATCCGCATGATGGTGGCTCTGGGTCGCGATCGCCGTTGTCAAATTAGCGAAGTATTGCAAGAGTTTTTGCAAGATTTACTGCAACGCGATTGTTACCTACAACAGCAAATAACAGCGATCGCTGAATGTACGGATGACCTTCGCTTGCGAAACGCCTTACTATTTACTGCGATCGAAGAATACTGTTTGCGACCAGTTCGCAATCAACCGCTGATTGTCTATCGCTTCATCAACTATATGCGTCGCTATGCACCAGGAGGAGTGACGCAAGTACCGAACAACAGTGAGATTCGGATTGTTTTTGCTCAAATTCCTACTGAAGATAGCGATCGCAGCTTCAACTTGCTAGATGTACAAGCGATCGGGCAATACAAGGAACAAGAAGAAGCCGCAGCGCAACAGAGCGAGCGAGATGAAGTTAAACAGCAGCTATCTCAATATCTAGAACAAAAGTTGGGACATTCAGCTGTTCAATGGTTAAATTTATACCTCCAAGGACAATCGCAGCAAGCGATCGCTTCTCAGTTAAATTTGACCGCTAAAGATGTTTACCGCTTGCGAGAAAAAGTTTGCTATCACGCTACGAGGCTTTTTCAAAAAGGAAACAGGAAATAGGAGACAGAAGATTGGAGAATTCAGAATTAATGTTCGATTTTTGTAGGGACGTACACTTGTGCGCCCCTACGACTCCTCTAGTTTATTACCTGAGATTACCAGAGATTTTAGCAGCAGATATTTTAAACTAAGCGCGATCGCTTCTCAAACTTTTAGTTAGTCAACCTGTATTTTTCTGAGATTTATTTATGAAATTCCAGAGAATTTCTGTAACGACAAATATAAAATTATAAATTAACTTAGTAAGTAGAAGGGTTGCTAAAAACTATAATAATTAATCGACTTGAAAATAATCAGAGGTAATCAAAATGTCTGGCTTTACTATCAGCTTAACTCATTTCAAATTTAATCTATTGCGATCGCCATGCCAATGGCTTGACTCTATTGAAATTCATAACTCCAATCTAGCTCGATGGCTGTGCATGACGATCCCTGCTCGTTGTCCCTTTGAGCGAGAAATCAAACTTTGCGATCGCACTATTTTCCGAATTCCGCCTCTATGCAAATTGAACCCTTTCTACGAACAAATTATTAGTCTGCGCTTCAAGTGCTTGTCCTATTTGGCAGATAAATGCGGTGAAGATGTAGCCGTCTATTGTTAGTAAGTTCGAGCCTAGATGAAATATGCAGAAAGTTCTCTACATATTAATTGAACCGAAAGGATCGGGAAAAACTTATATCGGATGAAGAAATTCTTCAGGCGATCGAATTGTTACAACCTGCTGCCTCAATTTAAATCATCTCATCAAAGTTGTTATGTCGCTTGCGATCGTGGAAACCCTTGCAGATTCCCCTCTCACCCCAGAATCACCGACTGATACCAATCTTCGAGTCTTGGCTTGCTTGGCAGAACGTAATGTGACGTGGCGTTATTCACTGCTGTCGCGCGATCGCCTGCGAGCAATCTGCACTTTTGATGCCCCCGATATAGAATCTGTCCGAGAATCCTATCGCAGAGGTGGCGGCGTATTTAGTCGGATCTGGGCTGGGGAATTGATTCAGCCACAGGACATTCAACCACGGCGCAATCCATCAATGCTCAAGGTGATTGAAAGCACCTATCCCCCGTTCGAGCAGGAGGAGTGGAACAAAATCAGCAGTAGAACCTTAAGCTGTTACGCCCACCGAGGAATTGAGTGGGTGCGATCTTACCTGTCGCTCGATCGCACCCGCGTTATTTGCGAATTGAACGCACCTGATACCCAGTCCATTCGGGAAGCTCAGCACCAAGCTGGAGTTTCTTTCGATCGCGTTTGGTCGGCAACGATCGTCAAACCGTAAGAGCATGTCCTCTGAGAACACTACTCACCCCCACTGGCACTTGTTAACGATTACTGACGGCGACACACCAACAGATACAGAAAGTATGGCGCGCCCACTGCTGCTGTCACTACGCCACTATTGCACGTTACACCCAAAATGAAAAAGACCGTGCGGCACTACGCCGCCACGCCGACATGATTTTGCACGACAGTTGCGAAGCCGTTTCCCGGGAGTTGAATCGAAAAGATATTGAACGGCGATATCATACAGTGATGAAAGTGCTTTAGATCGCAAGTGGCGATCGCCGCAAAATCCTCTCATTGGCAGAAGCAATATTTTGCCAACCAGCTCAGCCTGAAGAAAGAAATGACTTGCAATGCAGGTGATTTGCGCTCTCAGATCTGAGGAAAATGACTTTAACAACACATGTTTAGAATTTTGTTTGCAGTTGCCGAGCCATCAACATCTAATTTTAATCTTGTTTGGTTATCGGCACTATTTGCCCTGATTTTGGCTCTAGTGCATCTGTTTTCCAGTAAACTCCGCTTTCTCGAAAGAACTCCTCGTAGTATTTGGTTGTCTGTAAGTGGCGGTGTTTCAGTTGCCTATGTCTTCGTCCATATCTTGCCCGAATTGAGTCAGGCACAGGAGACAGTTAAAGGTACGGTAGGCAAGGCACTATTATTTCTAGAACATCACGTATATCTTTTAGCACTATTAGGATTAGCCGTGTTTTATGGCTTAGAACGGGTTGCTAAAGTATCGCGCCAGCGCAACCGCAAAGCAGGTAGGGGAGATGTTGCTTCATCGGGTGTTTTCTGGGTGCATATTGCCTCATTTGCTCTCTACAATGCCTTAATTGGCTATCTGCTCTTGCATCGAGAGGAACCAAGAGTTCAAAGTTTATGGTTTTTCTTTATGGCAATGGCTTTGCATTTCATAGTCAATGACAATGGATTGCGCGAACATCACCAGCGTACCTATGAAAAAACTGGTCGCTGGATACTGGCAGCAGCAATTATTTGTGGTTGGGCGATCGGGCTGGGAACTCAACTGTCTGAGGCGGCGATCGCGTTACTCTTTGCTTTTCTCGCCGGAGGAATTGTACTTAATGTTTTGAAAGAAGAACTCCCAGAAGAACGCCAAAGTCGCTTCTGGGCTTTTGCCCTCGGTGCAAGTATATATTCTGCGCTTTTAGTTGCACTGTAATGTCGATAGCCTGGTGTCGATCGCGAGTACGGACACTGAAACGTGTTAGGCTATTGGTGTTTCGATCGCGACGCGCGCTGTTGAATTTTTAAATTCAACTCACACAGGGATTAGGTGATGCAATTTCACCTTAACGTTACAAAGTTAATCATCGAGCTAGAGCGGGTGCAAGAGATGAAAGGCAGCAGAACTGTTTGCACGGCTGTGTCTCCACCTTAATAAGTGAATTTTCAGAAACGAGCGATTAAAAGTCACAACTGGGTCAAACAATCGCCGACGGTATTTAATCTTTAAGTCATCGAGGACTTTTTGAATCTCTGAGTGGGGCAATAGGTTTTGAAACGGCAGTCCCAGACTCTGCTTAAATTTCTGAAGCGAGAATTTCCACACGATTTGTCACAGTAGTAGTCTTATCAGCTTTCAAGTACTATCGATAAGTATTTTATGGGCTTGAAAGCTTTTTCTACCTTGAGAAAAACATTTTGGACAATCCCGGCACTATGACTGCATCTATGAGCTGCACTTGCTTGCCTGCAATACCTTGACTGGTCTCCCAGAGCCGAACCACTCAAAAGGCTACAACGCTTCTCGAACAAGGATTTCACCTTAACTTAGTGCCATTCGGGGTGACAATGGAGCTTGGTATCTCGACTACTCTGACAACGGTTATGGTAGCTGGGATGCGACATACAACGGATATGGCGATACTAATGACGCTCCCGTTCCTGCCGACTATGATGGCGATGCTAAAGCCGAACTCAGTGTTTAGGGTAACAATGGAGCTTGGTATATTGACTACTTTGCACTTTAATCGGCTCTGCAGATAGCTGAATCTAAGGCTTGAGTAGTAGGCGAACAAAAATGTACGTGCTTGTTCGACTTTACCTAAAAAGAATCAAGCAAGGCAGGTGTTGAGCCAACGCTTAAATGCTTCCTTTGTCTACGTTTTGGGCAAGTGCGTACAAGCATCTTTCCATTGCTACTAAAACCCTAACTCAGCCGTTTCAGCAAGGTTTCAGCAAGATTCTATGGTGCGGTTACATGCTATCCATTCTTTATTGCAAGATAGCTTTCCTAATAGCGGTTTTCAATTGGATGCAATGCACGTCTGGTAGGGGCGCACAGAGAAACATTAGTGTCAACTTAAGCAAAAAATGAGGGTAGGCTATAAACTAGGGTAGTCGCCAAAACGGATGAAAAGAGAATGGCGAACAAACGTCCGCGTCGCGCCAGTAATCCAGACTTACGCAGGCAGACCCAAATGCCTGCACCCCCAAATGAAGAAATCGAACGGCAGCTGTTATTACTACTGCAACCGGAGAATTTTACGCCATTGCATCTGTTGCGAGGAAAAGATGAGCAAAAATTACGTTCTCGCATACTGACGCTACCAGTGATGATGGCAGTAGTAGTCAGTATGGTGTATCGCCAGATCGCCGGGATACGAGAATTGAGCCGCATGTTATCAGAAGAAGGATTATTCTGGCTCAGCCCGATGAATGTCAGCCCACAAGCACTGTCGAAACGGCTACGCACTCTCCCAGTGGAATTGTTTAGCCAGATATTTGAACAAGTAATGATGCGTATCCGTCAGCAACAGGGGAAGCGACCAATTCCCGAACAATGGCTGGCAAGCCATCAACGTTTTGCCGTGATTTGGATTGCGGATGGCTCCACCTTAGAACAACTAAGAAAGAAACTTCAAACCCTCAAAGCCCAACCGACGGTGTTGGCAGGCAAAATGATGATGGTGGTAGAGGCATTCACTCATCGTCCGGTGACGACATGGTACAGCCAGAATGCCAAAGCTAACGATAAAATCTTCTGCGACCAACTATTAGGGCGCTTGCCTGTAGGTGGATTGCTCATTTTTGATTTGGGCTTTTTTAAATTTCCCTGGTTTGACGCTTTTAGCCAAGACAAAAAGTTTTTTGTCACCCGTTTGCGGGAAAAAACTACCTACGAACTCCAGCGTTGTTTGTCGCAGGGGCAATACTACCGTGACGAAATTATTCAAATGGGAGAGTATCGCTCGAATCCATGTCAATATCCCACCCGTTTAGTTTCTGTCCTCTGGGGTCAGAGTTGGTACTACTATTTAACGAATGTCTTAGACCCGAATCTGTGATCTGCACAACAGGTTTGTGAATTGTATCGTCGGCGCTGGCAGGTTGAAGATGCTTTTTTACTCACCAAGCGACTATTGGGTTTAGCTTATTTATGGGTCGGTGATAGCAATGGTGTCCAAATTCAGATTTATGCCACTTGGATCTTCTATGCTGTTTTGAATCAATTGTGTTCCGATGTAGCAGTCGCACTCAATCAACCGAAAGATTCGATCTCGATGGAAATGGTATTCCGTAGTTTATACCACTATGGTCGTGCCTTGCTACGTGGTGACAACAGCGAGCTTGTCAGCTATTTGGCAGCCCGTCACCAGCTTTTCGGTTTGGTTAAAGCCAAGCGCGAACGTCATCGTCAAATTGACGCTCGCACTCAACAAATTTGGGCGCTTGCTCCTTAAGTTGACACCAATGACAGAGAAAGCGCCCCTACAAATGTCATCCACACAACCGAGAATTGCTATAAGACTGCAATAGACACTATTGACAAACTTTAGAGACATATCTGCCTGACTTATATCTAAAGAAGTAGCTGATGAAACTACTGTGTTTATAAGGCTGCTTGAGTAAGAGTGTCTTAACTAAGCTACTGACAAAACTCTAAAGTTAAATTCAGGGTACGCTCGTGCAGATTCAGCAAAAATTAGTTAAAAAATATATAGCAGTTCTAAATGATTTGTAAAGTAGGCTTCTAGCCTGCCGTAGGCTAGAAGCCTGCTCCACGTTCATGAATCAAATAGGATTGCTATATATAGCTATCTAAATTAAAGTATTTGCAAACTTCAGAGACATAACTATTTTCGTTACGTCTAGAAAATTTGTCTTAAAACCTTGATTTAATCAATTTAATCCTTCACTATGAAAGCAAGATTAAGCAATCTCTGGCTGAATCTCACTCAAATTTACTTCGAAGTACTTTCTTGAGGAAAAACAAATGGCTAGAATCAAAATATTGGAACTGAGTTTTGAGGATTCTCAACTATCCCAAAACTCCAACAGCTTTCTTAACGACTTAACGGCTGGAGAAATAGAAGCTGTAGTAGGTGGTTCAGTTGCTGCTTCAGTACTAGCAAACATCGAAGATCTTGTTACAGATTTCGATGCTCAAATGGAGCAGTTGTTTGATAGTTGGGGTCAGCAATTTTCTACAAATACAGGATCGAGCTCTTCTACAAACACAACTCCAACCTCCGATAACGGTTCCAGACGTTCTAGGGTTTATGGAACTTACGGTGCATACTCTTAGGGTTAGTGACTCACGCCTAACACATACAACTAAGCTAGCGCTCAACTAAGACATTTGGCGAACAGGATGAATAATGGTTAATTCAAGAGTTTATAAACTCTTGAATTAACCATTATTTTTATCATAGAAAGATAGAATTAACATTCAATCATACATATTAAATTAACACTTAAATATAAAAATAAGTACTATTGCACTTACAGTTGGGATACTCATACTGACATTAATACTATAGCACTTCTATTTCAACGGAATTTCTAATATCTACTCAATGGAACTGATTAGTAGGTATTAGTACCACCTATGGTTGATTTAGTCTATGCAGATTGATATTCTTGGAGTATGAAAGCGTTTAGGTAGGGAAGATATCATCTACCAAGTTATTTCTTGAGTTGTTCTAAGAGCCTCATTCAGAAAATTGGTAGACGCAATTACCTGATTTATGTCTAACAGAGCAATTTAAAAAATACGTAATTTTGAATGCAAACCGCCAAAAATAGACTGACAGAAAGACTCTTTTTAAGTCGCAGAAACCCGTTAACAACCCTTGATTTTCTGAAGTTATTGCTCGATTATTGAAAGTAACGATTAGGCAAGCAAAAGCTGAATCGCACTACTCTAGAAAATGGTGAGGAACACAACAAATGGCTAACATCACAATCTCTGAACTGCGTCCTGCTGGCTTCGATCTATTCCAGGACTCCGAAAGCTTTCTCAACGATCTAACCGATACAGATTCTATGTCTGTGCTGGGTGGTTCAGAGAAAGGTTATAACGATTCGCAATATGCTTATCATGCAATTGTAGACATCGCTGTCATCCACCATCTATCGTTTATCGCAGAGCTAGTAGGAAGCCTTGCAAGTAACGTTGGCGGTAACGGCGGTGGTGGCAACGGCGGCGGTAAATAGAATGGATTCATGAGTTGAGTCCCAATAGTTACTAGCTAGTCACCGACTAAATTCCTGTTATCGGTTCATTCATCCTTCACGCTGAAATCACTATTCTGCATTCCTGTGGGATGGCTAACCGATAACAGTTTTTTTGTCGCTACTCTTAAGCATCGCGTTGGAGTTCAGAAGCGGTAACTTGAAGACTTGCCGGACATAATTACAGGAATTAGGTCTGAAAAAGCAATTGAAAAAATTTGATTTTATGGTGTTCATCCCGAAAAATTGTAATTGAGAGTTTTGGAAAAAACACTAATGGCTAGGATTAAAATTTCCGATCTGCAACCTGCTGAATCTGAAAGTTTCTTCACTGAGCTAACCGATGCAGACTTGGCTATACGAAGTGGTTCAGCTAATGAATTAAATCAGTTACTTTCGGCTGTGCTGATTGTATATGCTATTAGTCAAATCGTGTCCCTAGTGCAGAGTTTTTCTTCTACCAACCAAAATAGCAGCACTCCATTGAATAATATTCTAAGTAATATTCAAGGAAACAATGAATTATGACATTTTTATTAAGTTCTCAAAATGTTTTCGACTATTTGATTAGGCAGGGACTCTGTACTCAAGAAGATCGATCTTCGAGTAAGATTGAGAGAAAAACTGCCAAAAATTTTAATTTGTTACTCACTCTGCCAAGGGGTCGCCAACTTTTAGTTAAGCAAGAACTGCACGACCGAGAAGGGAAAACTGCTAGAGAGTTTCTAAGAGAATGGCGAGTTCAAGAGTTTTTACAACGATTCCCAGAACATAGCTATCTTCGCACTTGGCTTCCAGAGATACTCCATTTTGATGAGAGACATTCAATCATTGTTTTTAATTACCTCACAGACTATCGAGATCTCATAGATTTCTATACTAAAGAGAATATATTCCCAACTACGATCGCAACTTCAATCGGAACCCTTCTGGCTACTATTCATCGCGTGACTTTAGACCGTCAAGACTATCAAGAATTCTTCTCCCAAAAGTCAGAGGATGAATCTATTAATCAGGCTCCTCATCTCATTCGTGTCTTAGACCGGATCGGTCCTGAAGTTTTTGGTCTAGTTCCCGCAGATGGGTTGAGATTCTTTGCACTCTATCAGCGCTACGATAGCTTAGGGCAGGCGATTAAAGAGCTTAGCGCTGCTTTAGAGCCTTGTTGTCTAATACATAACGATCTCAAGCTAAACAATATCCTACTATCCAACAGTTGGGAGCAAGCTATCTCGACATGCTCCCCCCTTAATTCCCTTGAAGTCCGAGCGGCTAGGGAGGATGGCATTATTCGTTTAATTGATTGGGAGCGCTCCACTTGGGGAGATCCTGCTTTCGACTTAGGAATGCTCATCTCTAGCTATCTACTAATCTGGCTATCTAGCTTAGTTACTAGTAAAGCGATCGCGATCGAAGAGTCTTTACGCCTTGCCATGACTCCCCTTGAGGAACTGCAACATTCGATTGCTGCTCTGACTAGCGCTTATTTGAGTCACTTTCCAGAAATTTTAGAGCGTCGTCCTGATTTTTTGCAGCGCGTCGTGCAATTTGCTGGTATGTGCTTGATTAATGCCATTCAGGCAAGACTCCAGCACCAAAAATTCTTTGGCAATCCAGGTATTTGCATACTCCAGGTTGCCAAGTCTTTGCTGTGTCGTCCAGAACAATCAATGCTGACTGTTTTTGGCTTACCAGCGTCGGAATTTCTTCGCTTTAGCTATTCTTCCGTTTGAGTATTTTAGTTGTAGGCAGACTGTTATGCAATTGCTGGATTCGGCGCAAAATCAACTATCGGACTTTGAGACCGATAAACTACTGGCTGCTCTTCATGACATTGTCCGCAAAATTCAAATTGAGTCTACATTCTGTATTCGTCATCTAGATTACCAAGCTTGGCAACTTCCGGCTGATAGATTACCGCGTTTTCAACAACTACCCTTAGAGCTTCAGACTAAGTACTTAAGCCAGCAGCTGTGCGGTTTTCTCTACAGCATCTATTACAACGGTTCTCTCAAATCTGCCTTGGCTCTAGACGCAGATTCAGTTGGTTTAGAACTGCACCAGAATCTAGAGAATAATACGTTTCTGGGAGTGGACTTGGAATTTTATCAGCGATTGCACTCTAGCAACAGCGGTAAAGGCTACTTTGACCCTGGTTGGCAAGTGTTAAGAGAGGAGAGTGATGGCAGCCTAGCAGTGAAAAAGACCGACTTGACCCTGCATATCGAACGCGATCGCCATTTACAACCAGTGGAGCAATCTGCAACCGTTGGAGACTCGGTGGCAATCCTAATGCCTCGCAACCTGGTGCAAAATGGATTCTACATGGCGGTAGGCGATGCAGGTCCGACCAGACTCGGCAATATAGTACGCATCTACTTCAATCTCAGTTCCGAAGGTGCGGTTGTAGTTATGGGCAACCTGACGCGGCAGCTGAATGACATTAATATTCCTTTCAGCTTCAAGGTGCTATACAATCCCCCAGACTACAAGCGCTATGATTCAGGGGTACTCTACTTTGATAAAAGTAACTATGAAGATGTACAACCACTATTGCAGGCTGTTTATGTAGAACACCAATCGCATTTTCTATCAGAAGTGCCATTGTTTACCAAGCTTTTAGCACCCGGACTCGCTCTTGCAGAAGAACCAAACCGCAAATTTTCTGCCCAAGAAAGCTTTGGTCTGAACCGTTGTAAAATCGTTGCCAATGGCTTACTCGAAGCTTGGCAACAACAGGACAGTTCGACCGAAGGTCGGATGGCATCTATCAGCAAACACTTTTCATTGCAAGAAATTGATTTGCAGCGTCCTTACCTTAATCCTAAATCTGAGGACATTTACACTCCATTAGACTGGCGTTACATAGTCATCAAATAATTTTTCTAGATTGAGTTTAGTTCCAAAAATCAAAAGTTTCTCTTCATAAACTAGCTTCTCTTGCTCAGATATTAGCCTGCCACTAAGGGGGCTTTTTCTAGCTTCAAACACTTTGTAATAATAACGAATACGGGCATTTAGAGTAGATTTAGCAATAACGGTAAATCGAGGATTTTTAGAAAGCACTACATAACTTTACCATATGTCTCCTAAATCTAGGGTTCTCGGCTTTTTACCTAATTCAAATATTGGCAGCTAACTTTCCGATCGGCGGAGGGTAATAATGAATACAAAAGTTTGGTTAATTCAACCTCAACTAGGCTTACCAAACATCAATTTAATCGAATTTTCTAAGCAATCCTTTGGTAACGCTTTTCTCAAGGCTGCTCAAGTTTTATGCCAACAGCTCGAACAGATTGAATTAATTCTAGGAACTACTCAAGACTTTACAAAAAAGCTTTTTAACTTGGCTATTTTAGGTTTATTTTCTAAAATGCACCGCATTTATTATTCTTATATTTTACTCAAAATTCACCAAGACGAAATAGGAAGTCAGTTCTTACTTGAACATTTAGTTGAAACTGCTGTTACGCTCACATACCTACTTGAAGGAGCAGGCGAATATGTTGTTTCTGAGTATATTTCTGCTTCGTTGTACCAGGCTCAGTCTTTATTAGTTGACGTGAAAAAGCAATTACAGAAAGTTCCTAATCATCCAGATTTATTAATTTTAAAAGATGAACTTGAGGCTTTCATTGCTCAACAGCAAGAGCATGATGCTGAACCTGAGTTTCCTACTGATTCAGAAGCATACTTGTGGGGACCCCAAGAAGCAGATACTACCTTTAAGCGTGGAGCAATTGTTGGATTGAATTTTCTCACTAATCCAGCTCGACAAATAGCTTTAAAGATTGTACCAGCAAGCTGGCTAGATCTTCAATTCAATTATTTGAATTCCTTTACCACAAGCTCTCGTACTAAAGTCAATCCCGATCCCAACTTCACATGCGTGCGCGATGCTACCCATTTATGCTTGCACGCTACTCAAAGTTTCCTTGAGGAAGCGATCGAGCACCAGAATATCGATTACCCTGGCATAAAACATCAGCAAGAGATCCTTAATCTGCTGTATGAGTGGTTCCACAATGCTCACCATGTCTATCAACTGCACTAGCGGGCAATAATTCAGGAGAAAAACGACTGCGATCCACGTTTTCAATCTCGATCTTCTGTTTATAACTCAGTGAGGCAGCAGAACCAGCCAAGCTTTCTCAGGGTAGAAACAAGAGACTAAAGCTTTGCCTCAGCTTAGTATTAATGCAAGAGCTTGTGATATTTAGTTTATAGCCGATCGCTAATTAAACCATTGGAAACTTGGGACTCGAAATTAGCGGCTAGGTTTTCTGGGTCAAGATACTTAACAATTTCAACTTGCTCGATTTGTTGCTTTAGCCATGTAGTAAATAAATCTGCAAGGATTTTTAAGCGCAGCGTATCATCCAATTGTGGATGCACGATCTCCTCAACCAAGATTAGATGCGTTCCCTTAGAAGTAACAATTGGTTTGAGCATCTGGGGCGGAGTAGCTGCAAAAACCGCAGCAGAAATTTCTGGTTTGAGTTCGCTGCGGCGTAGCATCCCCCGATATCCCCCAGCACGGCGTAGCTCTTTATCCTGGATATACTGACGAGCTACCTCACAGAAACCGATCTCGCCTTCTTGAAGAGCATAAAATAATTCCAGAGCCAAGTCGCGATCGTCCAAGACAACTTCATACATCACCACTCCGCCATAATTTAACTGTTGCTCAAAAAAAACCGATTCGACTTTATCTGCAAACAGATGTCGAGCTAATTTCTCTGAGATGATAGTAGTGTAAATCAATTGCTCAAACTCATTTAGGGACAAACTCTGTTTGTGCAGCCACGACCAGGTATCGTCAGCGCGTATGAGATTGTTGCTTAACCGAAAATTATCTGCTCCCTGCTGCAGTTCTGCCAGTTCCACTGTAATGCCTGCTTCTTTTGCAGCATTAGCAATAATTTGGCGAGACACTATAGCTTCAATAATGGAGGGAATTTGGCACAAAAGTTTGATCTGCTCGATAATATCGTCACGGGAAACAGCGATCGCTTCTAACATGATAAAACTCACTTGAAAATGGGTGAAGGGATGGCGAGAGGCGAGAGGTTTTCATCATTTGCCGATCTAGAGTTCCAAGCCGCCTGCTTGCAACCTCTTAAACGGATCTAAAATGAAGTCAATGACGCGACGCTGCCGGATAACCACCTCTGCTGTCGCTGTCTGACCTGGTTTTATGGCAATACGCTTGTCGGCAGTTTGGATGTAGGGCTGTTGCGGCGCGATTTCCAGCTCAAAGCTTTCTATCCTACCCTGGTTTGTTTCCTGAGTCTTGGAGTCTGGTGAAATCCAACTCACGCGACCTTCCACCACTCCATAGTCTTGGAAGGGATAGGCATCAAATTTGATCTTGACCGGCAACCCCAAACGTAGAAAACCGCTTTCTGGACTAGCCATTTGTGCCCTAACTACAAGAGAAGTCCCTTTTGGCGCAATCTGAGCGATTGTGTCACCAGGTTGTACTACGGCTCCAGCACGTTGGATGGGCAACTGAAAAATTGTGCCGTCAATTGGTGCGCGTAGCACGCGTTGCTGCAACTGAAATAACAGAGACTCAATCTGTTGTCTGGATTGGGCGATTTCCGCTTGCAGGTCTGTGATTTGGGCTTGGACTTCTTTGATACTTCTCTCACTCTCCATGACTGCCAGTTCACCTTCGCGAAGAGTGCTTTCATAGGTACTTTGCTGTTTTTTGAGTTCGTTTTGAGCTTGTTGGATGTCTGACTTAGCTTTTATAAGACGCTGTTGGTTGTCAATCATCGTGCGTTCTGCTTCGTCTAGCTGTAGCCCCGAAATTACACCGCTCTGCCGCAGCTGTCGGAAGCGTTGCACCGTGCTTCGATCCTTTGCTAACAGCTGCTTTGCCGAATCAATCTCTGTTTTATGAAAGTCTATCTGTTGCTGACTTTGGTGAATTTGTGCCTGTTGCCCTGCTGCTTGGGCTTTGCTCTGCTGTCGCTGCGTCAGGGCAGTCATCTTCAGTTGGTTTTTTATCAGTTCCACTTGTGGGAGGCGATCTAGCTGACCTTCTAACTTTGCTCTAGCTTGTTGGAGTTGGGCAAGCATTTCCTCTGATTCCAATGCCAATAATGTTTGACCAGCCTTGACAAATTGACCTTCCTTTACCTCAATCTCAGCAACTGCTCCAGTCACAGGTGCATCAAGCCTTACGGTTTTGCCCTTGGGTTCAAGCCGCCCTCTGGCGCTACCTGTCTCATCAACCTTGGCAAGCATTGACCAGGGTAAAATGATGCCTGCAAAAAACACTAACAGATACAGCAAGCCCCGCGTCCAAACCCGTGGCAAAGTATCGAGCAGCTCTTGGGTGTCGTAAGACCAGTCTCGATCGCTCTGTGTTGTTACCGTTGGCTGAGAAGGTGGCGTTTTACCGTTGTTGATATAGCCCTGTTCGCCTGCGTTCTGGTTGGATAGAATGTGTGAATTAGGTGTATATGACATAGTTGTGAAGAAATTCTTATCAAATAGTGGTTCCAGCTAGTTGTTGCTGGTTCAGGTAGAAGTAGTGACCGCGCTTTGCCATCAATTCTTCGTGGGTACCACTTTCGACCAATACCCCTCGATCGAGCACCAGAATTAGGTCAGCCCTGCGGATGGTGGAGAGGCGATGAGCGATCGTTAGCGTTGTCCGATTTTTGAGAATTGCGTTCAAGTTAGTCTGAATAATCCGCTCTGATTCAGCATCGAGGTGGCTGGTTGCTTCATCTAAAATCAACAAGCGGGGATTACCTAGTAGGGCGCGAGCGATCGCTAGGCGCTGGCGTTGTCCGCCAGAAAGCAATCCTCCAGCCTCACCAATTTGAGTTTCATAACCCATTGGCAGTTGCTGAATAAACTGATCTGCACCAGCTTGCTGCGCCGCCAACCTAATTTCTTCTAAGGTAGCTTCTGGGTGACCAATGCTAATATTTTCCCGAATGGTACTACCAAAAAGAAAGGTATCCTGATCGACAACGCCAATTTGAGAACGGAGCGATCGCAGGGATAGGCTGGTCACATCATAGCCGTCAATCAGAATCTTTCCTTCTGTGGGGGGATAGAGACCCAAAATCAACTTGGCGATTGTTGTTTTCCCAGATCCACTGCGCCCCACAAGTGCTATCATTTGCCCTGGTTGCGCCTCGAAGCTAACGTTTTCTAAGGTGTTAACATCGCTTTCTGGGTGGTAACGGAAAGTGACTTGGTTAAAGCAAATGTGACCCCGAATCGGTGGCAGGGATTGACGATCTTGTTTCTGTAAGTCTTCTTCTGGTTCAGCTTCAAGCACATCATTAATGCGCTCAACTGAAATGATGACTTCCTGTAACTGATTCCAGAGGACAATTAGCCGCTGAAAGGGTCTAATAACATTGCCCAATAGCATATTAAAAGCAACTAACTGCCCAATAGTCAGTTGATTTTGAATGACCTGCCACGCCCCAAACCACAGTAGTGCCGCACTTGCTGTAGCTTCAATGGTTGCACTGAAAATTTGGAGGCTGTTGGCGATAACTTGTCCGGAAAAGTTAGTTTTAATGAACTTACTCAGGAGTCCTTCCCAATGCCAGCGAACCGTATGCTCCAGCGCCATCGATCTAACAGTACGAACCCCTGTGAGCGCTTGGATCAGATAACTACTTTCAGCGGCAATGGCACTAAAAATCTCTCTTGAGATGCGTTGCAAGAAGGGCGTTGCAATCAGCGCTAGTAAAAAAAATGGTGGCACAACTACCAACACTAGCAGCGCCATTTTCCAGCTATACCAAAACATCAGCCCCACGTAGACAAAGACTGTCAGCAAATCGAGAAAGATTGACAGTGCTTCACCCGTTAGGAAGCGCTGAATTTTATGGTTTTCCTGGATGCGAGCAATAATGTCTCCTACATAGCGCGACTCAAAGAAGCTGAGTGGCAGGCGGAAAGTATGTCTAATAAAACCTACAATCAGCGCTAAATCGACTCTATTAGCCGTATGATCCAGCAGGTATTGCCGCAGTCCGGTCATAGCGACTCGAAACAGACTAAAGATGAGCAAACCTAACCCTACAGCATTTAAAGTCAGAGTACTGCGCTGTACGACCACTCGATCCAATAATAACTGGGTGAACAGCGGCATGAGCAGCCCCAAAAGCTGGATCAGAATGGAGGCAATTAACACCTCCAGTAGTATCAGCCAGTGAGGTTTTACTAACTCAAAGAACTGCCAAAAGGGTTGACGGGTCTCTTCAGCGTCTTTAAGTAGAACGGTGGGCTGTAGTAATAACGCATAGCCAGTCCAACTCGCTTTGAATTGTCTATGGCTGAGGCTTCGTTGACCGATAGCAGGGTCGATAATGACGACGCGATCGCGCGTCACTTCGTAGACCACAACGTAGTGCTTTCCTTCCCAATGAACAATAGCAGGCAAGTTTGCTGAAGCAAGTTTGTCGAGGCTAGCTTTTACAGGTCGGGTAGCAAATCCAATACTTTCTGCGGCAGCTGCAATACCTCGTAGCGTTGCCCCATTACGGTCAACATTGGCTATGTCCCGCAAGCGATTTATACTTAAGTGCTTGCCCCAGTAGCGACCAACCATCACCAGACAGGCTGCACCGCAGTCTGATGCACTTTGCTGTGCAATGAATGGATAGCGTTTAGTGACGCGCTGCCACAAATGACCTATTTTTACGGTTGGGTTTGGGAAATAGGCTTTACTGATTATTCTCTTTTGTCGATTTCTTGGCTCAACAGTAAACTCTGGAAATTTTGGCTCCTCCCTTGTTAAGGGAGACTGGGAGGAGCGGATTTGGGATTTTGAATCAGAAATTGAAATTTCTCCCCCGAATTCCCCAGCTTCCTCAGTTCCCTGCTCCCATGATTCCACTACATCGGCTAGTTGTGGCAAATATTGCAGTGCCATCTCCCAACGAGAACGGCTTAAAGTATACAGTTGGGTTGGTTGAGTTACCTGCCAAGCTTGTTGTTGAGGTAACTGGGAAAGTTGATAAATTTTTCCAATACTTAGCTTTCGGTCTGATGAATGTATAATTTCCCCTCGACGCAGTAGCACCAGCCGCCGATCTTTGAGCAGGGAAGTTGGAAGTTTGCCTACTTCCAGATTATGCCGCTCCATGAGTGACAGCGTTTTCATTAGCTCTTCAACAGGTAGAGCGCGAAAGATTTTACTGTTACGACATATCAGCAGTAGATCCCAAAGTACTGCTTGGTGATAGAGATGCTCCAGTATGATGGGATACTTGTAAGCTAAAGCGTGCAACAACTCACTAGGTAGATAGCAAAGCTTTAAATTGACAGAAGCTCTAGCTGAATAAGGGTGAAAGTACTCTGGAAACAAAGTTTGCTCGCCGAACGACACCCCTGCCCCAAAAGAAGTAATTAAGTTATCAGTGCTATCGAGTAATCTGACTTTTCCCGTCAGAACTATGTAGATGCCAGCGGTTGTGTCTGCTGTCTGCCAAAATAGTTTGCCAGCAGTTGGCTCCACAATTTGAATTTGCTCGAAGCATTTCGAGAGTTCCTGCTCTGTAAGAGCCTGACCTAGAGATTGGGCAAGGTATTGACCTAGCTGTTGCTTGGAAAGTGGGAATGACTGTTGAATCATAGCTTCCTAGAAACTCAATGGTATAACTAGCTACCAAATTTGATGAAATTGGATGACCACAGGAAACTAGACGGTGAGGAAGATGGCAGATCGCCAATGTTAATACCGTAATTCTTGCTGCCATGAGTTACTGTTTCTGTGCCCGAGCGTCTAGGTCGAGTAGAAAGCCCCAGTTTTTTTAGCAAACGGTTAATGTGGCGATCGCTCACTGCGATCCCAAATTCTTTCGTTAAATGCTTACTTAACCATCCAGCTGTCCAACAGCGAAATGAATAGCCATATTCACGAGGGCTACTACTCACCAATTCTTTCAGACGATCGAGATATTGCTCGTTCACTGTGGTGGGTCGCCCAATTACATTCTCATTCCAGTTGTCAGCCTTTCCTGCTTGTGTCATAGCAATCCAGTACCGTGCTGTTTCTTTGGAACACCCCAATGCTGCACAAATTTGTGCCTGAGAGTAACCCATATCTGCCAGTAACATAATTTCGATCCGACGGCGGTATTCTGAGCGCAAATCCATTTGCAGGCTTTCTAGCAGATGTTTTCGCTGCACTGTTGTTAAGAACTTGCTTTCTTCTGTATAGAACCTATCTAAGGTGCTATACGTTCTCAAACGATTAGTAGACATATTAGTTAGACCCGAGCTTAATTTCTAGACAAAATTTAGCTTTAGCATTTGTGAGTGCAAATGACTAAACCTAAACGCTGAGGTGTAATTGTTGTTTAAAAACGTTGCTTCCACGAACTCTCCATTGAAACACGTTGATTAAGACTCATCTTAATCAAAGGAGCAGACTAGAAGAATGAATGTAGGGCGTGCCTGCAAACTACAAAATTATTAATTTTGCTCTTGTGAAATATTTATCATTGCCGACCTTCCTTTTACGTAGGATTTCGGTCTCTGTATAATCACTTGACAAAATTAACTTCGCATACAGCCTCTATGGTTGCAGCCAAACCGTTCTCCTACAAAGTATCAGGATTTTTCATCCGCCTGCTTTTAGAGACATTAACGTTGATAATTACATCGTGATTGATAAAAAAAACAAATGATTGATTGATAGTAGCTCGATACACCCTAACTTATCAAAAAAAATGAAAGATTGATAAAAATCCAAGGTTTATAACACCATAGGTTGCTTTTTATAGGTCTGTATAGCAATCCTATTTAATTTACAAATGTAGAACAGCCTTTTAGCCTGTGGCAGGTATGGCATCTACCTTACACATCATTTAGGACTGTTATATCAATTGAAGTTTGTTCCTTTTCTTAATTATGTAACAAATTGTAATCAATCGTCGTCGCCCTACTGTTCAATTAAATTTACTGAACGATAGAGAAGGAAGTCTGTTAACGCAAGTAGATGAAAAGTTGCATGTGGATTTTATCGCCTTATATTAAATTAGTTTGTAATAGTACAATACTGACTATTATTATTAAACCATATCTATCTAAAGTATGAAACTGATTTGTAGTAGATGTGGGTATAAATATAAGTAATTTTAATCTGCAAATACAAGCATTTAGACATCGATCTTAACTTATTAAAGCATCAGGATAGCGCTCGGATTTTTCAAAGATTTGCAGACAAAAATAACTGAGTTTTGTCAAAAAAATAGATAAAAATTTTGTTAAATTTATAGACATAAATAAGTTTATTGCGGCAAAAAAAGATTAAAAAGACATGATTTTTCTATTTTATTTCTACTCAGATTTGGTAAAATAAGTTGCTAGTAAAAGAGTGAGTATCTCTTAATCACTCATATATAGAGAATTTTTAACTAGCTTCAATTTTAAGAGTTCAAAACTTATATTTCATTGCCGATCGCCTAGTACTTGCAGATTGTGTTCTGCTGTATTCAGCGAAATTGAAGCTAGGCAAGTCCTACAAGCGGTCATTTCCTGCCGATCCCAAAAGGATTAACTAGTCATAAGCCAAGGCATAGTTAACAAAAAAGTTTGTAAATAACTCTAATAAAAACATGAACTTATCATCCATGCCACTCAAAAATCAAATAAAAGCATTTGTAGATAGTAAGGGAATAACCCGCTATCAATTTTGCAAAGCTACTGGTCTAAGCCAGAACACTGTATATCGGCTATATAAAGACCCTAATTATATTCCTGGTTCAGAAGCTTTGCTCAAGATCTGCGAGGCTTACAGCATCCAACCTGGAGTTTTGATTAAATATCTTCCTAAGGAGGACGACAGCAACCAAGAAGCTATATGATGGGGGCAGTTCTTTCAGATCGTAATCGTCTCTCAGTTTTGAGTAAATTGTGCTTTGGTCTAGCTAGCAAGCAGTAGCGAACAAAAGATAATGCTGCTGTTAGTTTTATAACTCCTATAATTGGTGAGT
The DNA here is from genome assembly GCF_003015105.1 of Chroococcidiopsis sp. CCALA 051. Classification (NCBI taxonomy): domain Bacteria; kingdom Bacillati; phylum Cyanobacteriota; class Cyanophyceae; order Chroococcidiopsidales; family Chroococcidiopsidaceae; genus Chroococcidiopsis; species Chroococcidiopsis sp. CCALA 051. The sequence goes on from NZ_PYCI01000004.1 coordinate 23,952, forward strand.
TTTTCTTTAGCAGATACTGCATGACCAAATCTCGCATTTAAATAACGATACTTATCTGTTTACTATCTTTTTTAGAAGACTCATATAGAAAATTTTTACCAAGAAAAATTAATTTTTTTTACAAAAGGTAACTCTCCAGCTTGATAGATATTCAAAATTAGCAATGCTTAAAAAACCGAGCTTTCAAACATTGCTCTAAAATATTTATATGCTGGACAGAAGACTTGATAACAAAGACCTTCTCAGGAGTTACTCAATAATTGAGTTGATAGCGAAAATAAATTCATAACTCCCTAACCTACCTCAAACTACTTTCAATAATTTGAACTCTCATAAACATTCTTAAGCTTCGCTTTTAGGTGCTATTAGCGAACAATATAGCTGAGTCAAAATCTCCTATTTTTTTCTGAACAAGTAGTTGAAGCTAAGTTTTCTTGGCTTCAAAACTTACCCAAAAATTTTAGAGCAGTGAGAGTTTTTAACTCAAAACCTTTCTTTCAGGTAAAAATTTACTGCCTAATTTTAGAGACGATAGTGAAGCATTAACTCAATAGTAAGTTAAGCTACTCGATAAGTTTCCTACCCATTAACTTTAAACCATCTTCTTTTTTACACTGAAATAAATTCACATTTGGTAATAATATACCAATCACCCACTTAAGCTATTGGTATTGTTAATCTAGCAGTATTCTCGCTCTATAGCTTTAAGGATTCTTCCCTGCTCTCAATCCTTGGAATCAATTCGAGGAGTCTTTTTGGTACGGAGCGATTGACTTGCGATCGTTATCGTCGATCCCCTCAATAACTCAAATTTTATTAGTAATGAGCAACAATCCTGCTGCCAATAGATAATTCTGCTATAACTTGTTGCCCAAAATTTGATGCAATTGAGCCAGAAGTTTTAACAATTGCCTTTGTTGCTTGGGAGTGCAGATACCTTGGCAATTGCTAGCGAGCGACTCCCGCACCTGCCGGGAAATAGTTTCTATTTGAGTTAATGTATCTATCTGGATGTCAAGTGCTTCTTGGAAGGGAGGCTCCTCGATATCTTGCTGACCTGATTGAGTAGAAATACTATTAGGTGCAAGACTGACTTGCTCGCCAGTGGATTGTTCTAATTGGGTTGCATGAATCAACGGCACGATTTGAACTATGCTTAACTCTGTTTCTAGCCTTAATGGCTCAGCAGCCCCAGTTTCGCTCGCAGGGCTCCAGGTCTGATTTTCAGTTGTATTAGCTTTTGTGTTGCGATCTTCACAGATTGCGCCATATGCCTCTAAGTCAGCCTCAAAATTGGTTTGAAAGCAACCGCTCTGATGATTGAATAAGTTTCTGCCTATTTGGTTTGCTGATTCGAGCTGCTGCAACTGGCGAATTTGGTTCTGAATTTGGCGCACGGATAAGTTTTGTTCCAACACCTGCCGCAGCAGAAGAGAACGTCGTTCGTCATCTTTAAGCCGAGAGAGAGCGAGCGCTTTGGTGTAATTAAGTGCTTGAGTTTGAATCGCCGCTTGCAAATCCAAAGGCAAATTGAGTAAAGGCAAGCGACATGTAACAAATGACTCCCAGCTCATCTTCCCCAGGGAACTAAACACGTCAATCACAATTGCAGTTGTAGTTGAGTCCAAAACGTTTTGGGCTGTTTGTCCTTTAGCCTCCTTTGCCATGCGCACGAGCAGCGAAACTATTGCCTCGCACCCCAGGTGTAAACGGAGAGCTAGCAGGCGCACGATGCCGCGTGTCTCTTCGATGGCATCAAGGTTTTCACGTTGGAGGTTTTCGACTAAGGTTAGAGTAGCTGCTTCGAGATCGCCCAGTTCCCGTATGACTACAGGTACTGCATCCAACCCTGCTAGCATAGCGGCACGAAATCGCCGTTCCCCTGCAACTAGTTCGTATTTTACAGTTGCATTGGAGATCGGTCTGACGAGTAATGGATGCAGAATACCGTGTTGCAGAATTGATGAAGCGAGGTGATTTAAGGCTTCAAACTCAAAGTGATGCCGTGGTTGCTCCAGGTGGCTGAGCTGAATTTGTGCGATCGGCACTAGCTTGAATCGATTGGCTTCACCCTCTGCCATAACTACTTAAACCAACGAGCGAGACACAGGTTAAGTTAGATGAGTCTCAACTACTAGAAACTTGCTAGCTAGATCGCTCAGAAATGCTTTGTTTCTCGGGCGATTACGCATTTCTAGCAGTTCTCCAAACATGACGATTTTTTAGCAGTTTGTTGATAAAAGAATCTTCCTGGATGTTTTTTTGAAGAATCTATCGATGTTAGAAGTATAACCCTAAATTTAGGTTGTTCAAACAACAATCGAATACTGCTGAAGAAAGATTTATCACATCCCACTTCTAGAGGAGCCAACAAACTTAGTATTACTAACAAACTCAGTATTCAACGCGTTTTCTATTTTTAGTTTCAGAACGTCCGCTATAAAGCTTTAGGTAAAGGTTTAGAAGTCTCAGCCAAGCTGTCTGTCTAGTTATAGAGTTACTAATATACAGCCCTAGTGTGAAGCACTGGCACGGCACGAAGCTCGAATTCTCAACCGCGCAGTAATATCGGGCAACGAGGGCTTTTTGTGTAGAAGCCCTCCTCGCATCGAGCTTCACCAAAAGTTGGCTCGAACCCACTCGTTAAAAAACTTGACACGAGTAGGAAAGTAAAATTAATAATTGTTGAGTGCGATTAAAACTGTGAAAGCATCTGATGACGACCAGTGAAGCTGTTTAGGTTAGGTTCCCCAATTAGTAAAGCTCGCTTGCTTAGTTGTAAAGTTTCTTGCACGTATCCCGCACCAACAGTCATCGGCGGTAACTGATGCTGTTCTAGTATTGCTTGGATACGGTGAAAAGCTTCTGGCAAGCGATTGAATGGAATACTTGGAAAAGCATGATGGATGGAATGATAATTCAACCCCCCCATCAGCCATGCAACCAAGGGAATGGTCTGAAGGTTACGGCAGGCGTAAAGTTGGGTCAATTGGTGTCCGCTGGCTTTACCCCACTGTCCGTAGTGTTCTAAATGATCTCTTGCCTGACTCATCATGCCAACGACACGTTCGAGAACCAGCCAAAACAGCACGTATTCCAAAACTTTATTGTGCCAAATCGCAAATATGATACAGGTACTTTGCACTATAAGAATGCCAATGCCATCTAGCAGTAACATCCAAGGTAGAGAAGGCTTGTGCTGCCTCAATCGAAACGCATTCGCGCTCGTTTTGGCAATTAGCCCCACCCCAGCTAATCCGAATAGATCGATAACTAATTGATGGCGTATATACCACTGCATCCAAGGACTTGTTTGCTGGTACTCACTCAATGTCCATTGCACGCGCTCTGGGTCATCTAGATTAATTCCATTCCAAGCATGATGTAGTCGATGTAATTGAGCATAGGTTCCATGAGGCCACATCATAAAATAAGAGATCGAACGCGGTACTAACTCGTCGAACCACGTCCAACCAGTCAGCGTATGATGCACTGCATCATGGGTGCAAATCAGCCAAAAAGTATAAAATATTCCCATCAGCATCGTATAGCCAAAGAACAAGATGTTGTGGTGGGATGACCAAGCAAAGGTAGCAAGGCTTAAGACCACCAACCCCAAGCTGACAAAACGCCATAATCCTAGCCAAGGATTGACTGTTTCAAGATCGGCAATCGTAGGTCGTAAATTTTGAGGAAGATTGTGAGAAAGCGCGTTATTGTTTTTCATATTCCACCTCTACTAATATAGAGATGAATTCAGGCGTTCTTAAAATTCATGCAGCCTGATATTGTTGATACTTTAACGATAGCGCCACCAGAGGCTAGACAGTTTTCTTTTTCAAGATCGGGCGACATAATTTAAAGAATCTCCGATGAGGTAATAATTTCGCCGCAATTAGAAATAGCCCTTCAGACTGTTATCAATCGAGGCGAGTAGCAGGGAGAGTTAAATAAAGTCACCAAATCCGGACAGGAAATCGTTAGTGCAAGTCGCTGGACTCTAATGCGCCATGCCACGCTGATTGTGAAATAAACATTTCCCCAATCAACAGGATCGGTTTACTTGACGATCGCTTGCCACAAGTAGTGTTGAGATTTACAACTCACTCTTAAAGTCTTGCCTAACGTGGGATAAGCTGAAATTGGTCGCAAACGTGCAGCCAGTTACTGTTTTGTTGACTTTGCTGCAGTTGATTTTGATAAATTTTGCGGTAATCAACCGCTATGAGAATCCTACTAGTTGAGGATGATGAACTGGTTGCCAAAGCTTTAGCTCAATTCCTTACCGATCGGCACTATGCTATCGATATCGCTACAGATGGTGAGGTAGGTTGGGAACTATTAGCAGCATATACGTACGACTTAATTCTACTAGATGTCATGTTGCCCAAGCTAGATGGCATTACCCTTTGTCGGCAGTTGCGACGCATTGGCGATCGCACCCCGATTATCTTAGTGACTGCTAAAGACAATGGCACTAGTAAAGTTATTGGTTTGGACGCAGGGGCAGATGATTATGTGACTAAGCCTGTTGACTTAGCAGAATTATCGGCTCGGATACGCGCTCTACTACGACGAGGGGATTTTGCCGTACCTCCCGTATTGGAGTGGGGCGACCTACGCCTCGATCCGAGTATATGTAAAGTCAGCTACAGCAACCAGCCGATCGATTTGACTCCCAAAGAGTATGTACTACTAGAGCTTTTCCTCCGCAATCGCCATCGCGTTTTTAGTTGTGGAGTCATCCTCGATCGCTTATGGTCTTATGATGAAGAAACTCCAGGTGAGGATACGGTGAGATCTCACATCAAGGGGTTAAGGATGAAACTGCGAGCGGCGGGAGTGCTAGACGATCCAATTGAGACAGTCTACGGCATTGGCTACCGCCTCAAATCGGTAGAACAGACAAAAACCAAGGAAAAAGCCAAAGTTGGGAAGAAAGCAGCTCGTCTTTCACCGCAACAAGAACAGCAGACGCTTACAGGAGTGGCAAGAGTTTGGGAACGAGTTAAAGAAAAGTTTATTGGGCGAGTCGTAACAATCGAGCAAGCGATCGCTTTACTGCCACAGCGATCGCTGGACGAGCAATTGCGTTCCTCAGCAGAGCAGGAGGCGCACAAGCTGGCAGGTTCGCTGGGAATGTACGGCTTTGCCTTGGGTTCTCGCCTCGCTCGGCAAATCGAAAACTTGCTGCAAGCTGGGGACTTGGTAACTCCAGAGCGATCGCGGCAACTGTCCGAACTCGTTGCGGCACTGCATCGAGAATTGCAACGCCCAACCGTTCAGAATCCAGAACTGCTATCGCAAGATGAATCTCCTTGGCTATTGATCGTAGAGCCAGACCGCTCATTGTCTGAAGGCTTAGTCATGGAGGCGGCTAGTCGGGGAATGCGCGGCGAAATCGCGACAGACCCAGTTGCCATTGAGGAGCAGCTCAAAGCGCGATCGCGTCCTGATGCGGTGCTGCTGGACTTCTCGGCTGATACGGCTCAAGCAGGCGTAAAATTGCTAACAGAGTTGAATGCTTATACCCCACCTGTGCCAGCACTAATTCTCACAGACCGAGATAGCTTGCTCGATCGCGTTACAGTTGCTCGTTTGGGTGGACGCGGGTTTTTACACAAGTTTCTACCTCCAGCGCGAGTCCTCGATGCCGTGACGCAAATGTTGCAGCGCTGCCGTACTGCCGCAACGAGAATTATTGCTGTGGACGATGACCCGCAGGTATTGCAAGCCCTACACGTTTTACTAGAACCTTGGGGCATCAAAGTCTCGACCGTCAACAATCCCTTGCAGTTCTGGGACACTTTAGAAGCTGTAGCACCGGATCTACTCATTCTTGATGTAGAAATGCCGCAAATTAGTGGGATTGAGCTTTGCCAAGTTGCACGCAACGATCCGCGTTGGAGTGGACTACCAATTCTATTTCTGACCGCGCACGCGGATGCTGAAACGATGCAGCGCGTATTTGCTGCAGGTGCCGACGATTATGTTAGTAAACCAATAGTCGGACCGGAACTGGTCAGCCGCATCCTCAATCGGCTAGAGCGATCGCGCCTATTGCAGAATCTCGCTCAAACCGATGCTCTGACTAAAGTTGCCAATCGCCGCCAGTCAACCCAAGAGTTATCCCAACTGCTGCGCTTAGCCCAGTTGCACGACCGACCGCTATGCTTCGCTATTCTAGATTTAGATCGTCTCAAGCAGATCAACGACCGATACGGTCATGCAGTCGGAGATGAAGTGTTGTCCCGCTTGGGAGAGCAGCTGCGACGCACCTTTCAAAGTGAAGATGTTGTAGGTCGATGGGGTGGGGCAGAGTTCGTTGTCGGGATGTATGGGATGACGGCAAGCGATGGAGTGCGGCGGCTGCTTGAAGTCCTGCTTAACTTGCGTCGGCAGGATTTTACTCCCGATCGCGGACAATTGACCGCGACTTTTAGTGCTGGTGTCGTCCAGTATCCCCAAGACGGTTCCGATTTGCAAGCGTTATATCGAGCTGCGGATATTGTATTACAGCAAGCTAAAGTCGCGGGAGGCGATCGCGTACTCAGCGGTTAGTTAAATATCTAGTTTACCCGTTGGGGCAAGCTAGGGGAGTAGGGGAAGTAAGGGAAGTAGGGGAAGAAACGTTATGAAAGCTCCATTGCCTAAAGATGAAGCAGCTAGACTAGAAGCCCTGCATCAATACCAAATTTTGGACACCGACCCAGAAGTAGCTTTTGACGACCTAACTCGATTAGCAGCACAGATCTGCAACACTCCTATTGCCCTAGTCAGCCTGATCGACGATTGCCGCCAGTGGTTCAAGTCAAAAGTGGGATTGCAGGCAAGAGAAACACTTCGCGATCTGGCGTTTTGTGGTTATGCCATTCTGCAACCCAGCGATGTTCTGATTGTCCCCGATACACTTGAAGACGAACGATTTGCCACTAATCCGCTAGTGACTGCTGTACCTCACATTCGGTTTTATGCTGGCGCTCCGCTCCTGACTCCTAAGGGATATCCACTGGGGATGCTCTGCGTCATCGATCGGCTACCACGGCAGTTAACTGAAGCACAGGTTGAGGCATTACGCATCCTGAGTCGTCAGGTCATGGCTCAGCTGGAGTTGAGGCGGCATTTAGTAGAATCAGCGCGACTCAATACTCAATTGCAAGCTGAAATCAGCGATCGCCAGCGGATCGAAGCGGAACGACAGCCACTTTTGGCTCGCGAACAAGCAGCACGGACAGAGGCAGAAACAGCCCGCAATCGAGTGACAAGCATTCTAGAAAGTATCACCGATGCGTTTTTTGCTTTGGATGGCGAGTGGCGATTTACCTACTTGAACGATCGCGCAGAGCAACTCTTACAGCGATCGCGCGATCGCTTGCTAGGGCAAAGTATTTGGCAAGAGTTTCCTGAAGCCGTCAATTCTAATTTTTACCAAAAGTATTGCCAAGCAAGAGCGCAGCAGGTTAGTGTCGAATTTGAAGAGTTCTATCCGCCGCTTCAGACATGGTTTGCAGTCCATGCCTATCCTACTAAAGAAGGTTTGTCTATTTATTTCAATGACATTACAGCACGCAAATCGGCAGAGCAGAAGCTAAAACAGATTACATTGCTACAGCAGGCAATTTTAGAGAGCGCCAACTATACGATTATTTCTACCACTGTTGACGGTACGATTTGCACCTTCAACTCCACCGCCGAGCGCTGGTTGGGATATACTGCCTCTGAAGTTGTCAACAAAACTACGCCCGCACTCATTCACGACTGGAACGAAATCGTCCAACGGGCGCAGGAATTATCACAGGAGATGGGAGTACCGATTGAGCCTGGATTTGAGGTTTTTGTTGCCAAGGCACGGCGCGGAGAGCCAGACGAGTGCGAATGGTCTTACATCCGCAAGGACGGCAGCCGCTTTCCAGTGCTACTATCAGTGACGCGCTTGGTAGATGCGGCAGGCAACATTACCGGATTTCTTGGCATTGGCAGCGACATCACAGAACGCAAGCGTTCGGAAAGAGAATTACAACGCCAGAATTTGCGCTTGCAACTGTTTGCTGAAGTCTCGCAGAAGATCCGTCAGTCTCTGCATTTAGAAGAAATTCTCCAAACTGCCGTTACAGAAGTGCAAAGAATTCTCCAAGTAGATCGAGTCCTGTGCTATCAGTTGCGCTCGGATGGCTCTGGCACAGTCGTGCAAGAAGCAGTAGTACCTGGCTGTATGCCAATTCTAGAGCGGAACATTGTTGACCATTGCTTTCGAGAAGAGTATGCCCAATTGTACCGTCAGGGACGAATCAGCGCGATCGCTGACATCGAGCAGGCTGACATCCAACCTTGCCACGTCGAATTTTTGCGGCAGTTTAATGTCAAGGCAAACTTGGTAGTACCGATTTTACTACGGGAAGACCTTTGGGGTTTGTTAATTGCACACCATTGTACTGCCCCCCGACAGTGGACTAGTTTTGAACTAGAACTGTTGCAACATCTAGCCAACCAAATCGGCATTGCGATCGCCCAAGCTCAACTTCTAGAACAAGAAGTTCGGCAACGTCAAGAACTACACGCCCTGAGTCGGGCGCTGGAAAGTGCAGTCGAGGGCATCTCGCGGCTAGACACGCAGGGACGTTATATCATGGTCAACCCAGCATACGCCAGCATGGTAGGCTACCAACCAGAAGAATTGATTGGTATGCAGTGGCAGCTCACCGTTCACCCCGAAGACCGAGAAAAAATGCAGGCTGCTTACCAAAAGATGCTACTACAAGGCAAGGTAGAAGTTGAAGCTAGGGCAGTGCGTAAAGATGGCTCAGTCTTCGACAAGCAACTCGTCATGGTCAATGAATACGATCGCCAGCAGCAATTCATCGGTCATTACTGCTTTATGAAAGACATTAGCGATCGCCGAGAAATCGAACGGATCAAAGATGAGTTCGTCTCGGTGGTGAGCCACGAGCTGCGGACACCCCTGACTTCGATTCGCGGCGCTTTAGGTCTTTTAGCCAGTGGCGTACTGCACGTTAACCCTGAAAAGGCGCAACGTATGTTAGATATTGCCGTAAATAATACCGATCGATTAATCCGCCTGATCAATGATATTTTGGATATCGAGCGCATCGAGTCAGGCAAAGTCGCCATGAACAAACAAGCTTGCGATGCTGCTTCCCTGATGAGCCAGGCGATCGAAGTCGTGCGACCCCTGGCAGAGAAGGCAGAAATCAGTTTATCCGTAACTCCAATCTCCGCTCAACTGTGGGGTGACCCCGATCGGATCGTTCAGGTCTTTACCAACTTACTCAGCAATGCGATTAAATTCTCACCCCCAGGATCTACTGTGTGGCTCAGCGCCGAATTAGGGAGTCGGGAATCAGAAGCAGAGGAGCAGAGGAGCAGGGAAGCAGGACAAGGAGACAAGGGGGACAAGGGGGACAAGGGGGACAAGGAGGACAAGGGGACAAGGGGACAAGGAGGACAAGGAAGTAGAGGAGCAGAGGAGCGATCCAAAATCCAAAATTTCCCGACTCCCGACTCCCGAACGCCAGTTTGCTCAACGGGGGACACCCCCGCACGCAACTGGCTCCTCCCGACTCCCTATATCACGTTCCAAGTAAAAGATATAGGACGAGGCATTCCAGAAGATAAGCTCGAAACTATCTTTGGACGCTTTCAGCAGGTGGATGCCTCTGACTCGCGAAAAAAAGGAGGGACTGGCTTGGGTTTAGCCATTTGTCGCAATATTGTGCAGCGTCATGGAGGGCGAATTTGGGTGACTAGCACTCTTGGCACAGGCAGCACTTTTTACTTCATCCTGCCCATCCTCCAGCCTACGCCACCCGCTGAATCAGAAATATCAACCGCTACCTCACTCCTCACCCCTTACTCCTCACCCCTCATTTTAGTCTGCGATGACGATCCCTCTGTCCGCACTGTAGTGCAAGCCATGCTCGAACAGGGAGGATACCGAGCGATAACAGTAGCTTCTGGGCAGGAAGCAGTCGTGGAGGCAGCCCAACAGCATCCTGACGCGATCCTCCTCAACTTAATGATGCCAGGGATGAACGGTTGGGAAACTCTAGCAGCGCTAAAAGCACAAGCGAAGACAAAAGACATTCCAGTTACGATCCTCAGCGGCTTACTGCCAGACGCATCACCTCATCCAGGGGTAAGCGATTGGATTGTTAAACCTCCAGATGAGCGATCGCTGTTCCAGGCTTTAAGTCGAGCCTTATGCGATCGCAACATCAAAGTTTTGATCGTAGAAGATGACACCGATCTCGCGCGAGTGCTGATTGCTATGTTTGAACGCTATGGCATTGAAACTTTTCATGCCCAAACAGGCACAGAAGCGATCCAACTGGGTCAAAAGATTATCCCTGACTTGCTGGTACTCGATCTGATCGTGCCAGAAGGCGATGGGTTTGCCGTAGTAGACTGGCTGCGACAGCATAACCGTCTGTGCCAAGTGTCGCTCGTCGTCTACACTGCAAAAGATATCAGCGTTACCGACCGCGAGCGATTGAAGCTAGGACAAACTTTATTTCTTACTAAAGGACGAGTTAAACCAGAGGAATTTGAGCAACAGGTCATTAGCTTGCTTAACCGCATTATTCATCATCGGGAGAGAAATAGCAATGGTGGCAGCTAAGCGTATCCTGATTATTGATGACGAAGACGATATTCGAGAAGTAGCCCAACTTAGTTTAGAAGCAGTAGGTGGCTGGGAAGTTGCAACCGCCGCTTCGGGTATAGAAGGATTGGAGAAAGCAGCAGCCGAACAGCCTGATGCTATTCTCTTGGATGTGATGATGCCCGACATGGATGGCATTGCTACCTTTAAACAACTGCAAGCCAACCCAACAACTGGGCATATCCCAGTCATTTTACTTACGGCGAAAGTGCAATCTGCCGATCGGCAGCGCTTCGCTCAACTCGGCATGGCAGCAGCAATCGACAAACCTTTCGATCCAATGGAATTAGCCGATCGAGTGACAGAAATCTTAGGCTGGAATTGCTGAAAAAATCTTTTCCCTCTCCACGAGTTCTCCATTTTTTCACTCTAACTTCAAGATAGAGCTAACCGATCCTGACTTTCACTTAAGTTGAGTAGCTCAACCAGGTACAAAGATCGTTTCGCAGCTCTGAGTGACTGAAAATTTCAAACTCTAGTACAGTGCTTGTAGCTAGCTGGAGAGATAGATAACTCAGATGGAGGGATATTTATCGTGTATAACATCGATCGCACAGAAGAATTTGATTCAAGCGTCGCTTTATTAGTTGATATTTTCAAGCTAAAAAACAAGGCACTTGTAGAATCTTGCCGCAAGACTTTTATTGCTCTGTTTGGTTCTGATTGTACAACAGATATGATGACTGCCGCAGTCTTTCAGTTAGCTGCAACTGATTCCGATACTTGTCACTGGGCTTTACACACTTTTTACGAGCTGGATGCTTGTCTTCAATTAATCGAAGGAGCTCTTAAGTTTGCTATCCAAAAATTAATTGGGTTAGGTTTTGTTCTGGGCAAAGACTTTAGTGCCAATGCCAACGGAGAAATTTTACTTAATCGAGCAGCTAAAATATCTTTGCTAAAAAATATTTCAGATGCAGATTGGAACTTTCTTAAAGAGATTTTACAAGTTGTTGAATAGTCGTACAAAATTACTAAAAAGTAGAACTTAAAAATCAAAGCCAGGTAATTAAAACATGAACGCACTGAGTTCAAATCGCTCTCAAATTAGTTTATTTTCACCGCTGCGTCAGTGGATTGAATCGATAAAAATTGTTGATTCTGGAATAGCTCGCTTGGTATGCCGAGTTATTCCTGCTCGTTGTCCATTCGAGCGCAAGATTCAACTTTTCAACCGCACGTTACTTTACATCCCACCCTTGTGCAAGCTTAATCCTCTCTACGAGCAATTAGTTGAACTGCGCTACAAATCCTTATGTTATTTAGTAGATGAATGCGGTGAAGATGTAACTATTTACTACCAAACAATGGGAGACTAATATGTCTCGCGATCGCAATGGTTCGCCATTTGTAAAAATTGTCTATGCCAAGACTATATTGAATGGAAAACTAGAGATAGTTCCTCTAGAATTATATGCCGATGGTTCGTTGAAAAGAGGGGAGGATTAAATGACCGACACTCAAGTAAAAACTCTAGACGAGGCGAGCAAAAAACAGGCGTTCGCGCCTCAGCCGCAGGTAAAGCAAAGTGTTAGTAACTGCTACATGAAGCGCGTAGAAAAGAAAGTTGCTCTCACTCGCGGTGTAGAAGGTTCATTGAACCTATCAACCTCGCTCTCTTTACCAATACCTAGATTTCGCAAGCGCCAGATGGTTCGCTTCATTGGTGGTATAGGCACGATCGAGAATTGTAGAGCCAGTGCTGGCGCATGGCTTTATATGGTAGAAATGGCTCAAGGTCCGGAGCCAGAAATGGGTAGGATTGGTCCCGAAACAACGATCGTGCTGTATGAAGCAGATCTTCAGGCGGTGATAAACTAAGAGCCACAACGGACTTACTATGAATCAGTTGTGCTTTTTGGCTTCCGGCTCGAATCAAGCTGACTCCGGTATTGTAGGACAATCTACTCACCCGACTAATACCACCTAGGCTTGTTGCCTTGCAGTCTGCCTGTAAGATGATTCGTACTTGTTCTTCTCTGACTTGCCGTCGATAGTAAATCGTGTCAAAGGTATAGCGTGAATGTTTGCTGACAATTTGGGCAATAATATCGTTGACAACATGAGCTTGTTAAACCCTTGTTTATGGGTCTTGTCATGGCTACATAGTGGGCAAGGCATGGCTTTGTAGAACCGGAGTAGTTTTTTTACCTATAACATAAGATCGGTTCCACGCTTTCCTGCCACACAACAGGATTTTTGACATCTAATAATTTGAAATCTAACAATGTCACCCCTTATTTCGCTAAGCCTCCTCATCGTTGGCTAGATTGAACTTTAAATCGTCCAAAACGTACTTGGATGAAATTCGGCGATCCTGTTGACGGACAAAAATTTTGTACAGAGCCATTAACGTAGGTAGAAAGTAAGAGCAAGTGGTGATGAGGAATACAACTAAAATCGAGATCGAACTGAAGGTGAAGAAAATCTCTAAGTGTGACATAAGTTTATCCAAATTCTCTCTTTAATGTCTGACTAAATTTCAGAGTAGTTATGCCTCTGCCTACTGCTGGGTTTGTACTTTGATGTCCATAGCGTCTCTGCTGGCGGAAAAAAGAGGAATAACACGAACGACCACAATGAGAACGAACGTGAGAACGAACGACGGGGAAAAGCAGGTTGAGTCAATCGCGATCGCTCTTTGCTACTCCAAACAGTAACTATGCCAGCTAGCAAGGCAATGAATGTCAGTAAAGGGAGCAACATAAAACCTCCTGATAGTAGAAATACTCGATCTCGTCCTGTCATGCATACGTTAGCAACTACAGCAAGTAACGGCAATATTTCTTAACTGTTGCAGAAAATTGTTACAACTCTAAACAAAACTCTTAGTTTGCTTTGGCGATCGCCCGGTGCTAGAAATGTGGCTCGAAGCTAGACAGGAAATAAGCTTGAGCTGTACTACGGTTTCACTAGGAAGTGTCAGAACTATGAGACAGATGTAGAACGCGCGCTCAATTATGATTCTCAAAAATCAACTTGGGGGAAGCTTGGCAAACTCAAGTTGGAGTTTCTATAAAGTCTCAGAAGACACTAGTTTTTAAATTTCAGTTCAATGACTGCGAACATTAGCTGCGTTGCTAGGTAAATATTCTAGTTATTTTTATCACAATGAAACTTGAGATCTATCTCTTTCCTTAGTTAGAGGATTGAGCTTTGAAGAGTAGTTATCTTGTTGATTACCCATAGGAAGAAGCAAGAATAATACGCTCGAACAGCACAAAGTGTTTTGTGTCAGTAACAGCAAAACCTCAATTTTTTGAATTGCTATTTACTTAGCAATTCAAACTTTTTATGCTTGAATAAGCAAATATAGCAAAGATAAATAGAAATATTAAAAATAATTTTTATTGTTTTCTTTTTTAACCAATTTATCTCTAAAATGTTGTTATCTATCTGGTGTAAAACACCATGACGCTATTTCATGTTGCCCTTGAGTTGAATAATAAAAAAGCGTAGATTTACAGTAAAGTATTGCGATCGCGCTTCAACTCAAATCGGCAGTTAGAGAAAATGTGAGTAAAATTCATGGCAACAAAATTTCCTAAGTTTAGCCAGGATCTCGCCCAAGACCCGACAACTCGTCGGCTTTGGTACGGGATTGCTCAAGCTCACGACTTTGAAAGCCACGATGGGATGACCGAAGAGAACCTTTATCAAAAGATCTTCGGGACTCATTTTGCTCAAGTGGCAATCATCTTTTTGTGGACATCTAGCTTGTTATTCCACGTTGCTTGGCAGGGCAATTTCGAGCAATGGATTAAAGATCCGCTGCACGTCCGTCCCATTGCTCACGCAATTTGGGACCCACAATTTGGTAAAGCCGCAGTCGATGCTTTTACCCAAGGTGGGGTAAACTATCCCGTTAACATTGCCTACTCTGGGGTTTATCACTGGTGGTACACCATCGGGATGCGGACAAATGGCGACCTCTATATGGGCGCTGTATTCCTGCTACTGCTAGCGTCTCTATTCCTATACGCTGGCTGGCTGCACTTACAACCTAAATTTCGTCCCAGTCTTTCGTGGTTCAAGAGTGCCGAGCCTCGCCTCAACCACCACCTAGCAGGGCTATTTGGCGTTAGCTCTCTGGCTTGGGCTGGACACCTAATTCACGTTGCGATTCCCGAATCTCGCGGTCAGCACGTCGGTTGGAGTAATTTCCTCACCACTCCGCCACACCCAGAGGGATTGAGACCATTCTTTACTGGGGACTGGGGTGCTTATGCTGTTAGTCCCGATACGGCGAACCACGTATTCGGCACGTCTCAAGGTGCAGGAACTGCAATTCTGACTTTCTTAGGTGGTTTCCATCCCCAAACCCAGTCCTTGTGGCTGACGGATATGGCACATCACCACTTGGCGATCGCAGTCATATTTATCATTGCCGGACACCAATACCGCACCAACTTTGGGATCGGTCACAGCATCAAAGAGATGCTCAATGCTAAGAACTTCTTTGGGATTGAAACAGAAGGTCAGTTCAACTTGCCTCACCAAGGGCTGTACGACACCTATAACAACTCGCTGCACTTCCAACTGTCTATTCACTTAGCAGCGTTAGGAACGGCGCTTTCTTTGGTGGCACAGCACATGTACGCCATGCCTCCCTACGCCTTCATCGGGCAAGATTTTACGACTCAAGCAGCGCTGTACACGCACCACCAGTACATTGCGATCGCCTTTATGATAGGAGCGTTCGCCCATGCAGGGATCTTCTGGGTACGCGACTACGACCCAGAACAAAATAAGGGTAACGTTCTCGATCGCGTCTTGAAGCACAAAGAAGCGATTATCTCCCACTTATCTTGGGTGTCTCTCTTCTTAGGCTTCCACACTCTAGGGATTTACGTCCACAACGACGTAGTGGTTGCCTTCGGAACTCCTGAAAAGCAAATTCTGATTGAACCAGTGTTCGCACAGTTCATTCAGGCTTCCCACGGTAAAGTTCTATATGGCTTTAACACTCTGTTATCAAATCCCGATAGCATTGCTTCCACAGCTGGCGCGACCTATTTACCAGGTTGGTATGAGGCGATCAACAACACCACGAACTCTCTGTTCTTGACCATTGGTCCTGGTGACTTTTTAGTACACCATGCCTTTGCTTTGGCGATCCATACTACTGTTTTGGTTTTGGTCAAAGGTGCGTTGGATGCCCGTGGTTCCAAACTGATGCCCGATAAGAAAGACTTCGGTTATGCCTTCCCTTGCGATGGTCCCGGTCGGGGTGGCACTTGCGATATCTCCGCTTGGGACTCCTTCTACTTAGCTGCTTTCTGGGGACTCAATACTGCTGGTTGGGTGACGTTTTACTGGCACTGGAAGCACTTAGGTATTTGGCAAGGTAACGTGGCTCAGTTCAACGAGTCTTCGACATACCTGATGGGTTGGTTGCGCGATTACCTGTGGCTATACTCGGCTCAGTTGATTAACGGCTATAACCCATATGGCATGAATAACTTATCTGTCTGGGCTTGGATGTTCTTGTTCGGACACCTGGTATGGGCAACTGGTTTCATGTTCCTGATCTCTTGGCGCGGGTACTGGCAAGAGTTGATTGAAACTTTGGTCTGGGCGCACGAGCGGACACCTCTAGCAAACTTGATTCGTTGGAAAGACAAGCCTGTAGCTATGTCTATTGTTCAAGGTCGCCTGGTTGGTTTAGTTCACTTTGCGGTTGGCTACATCCTTACCTATGGCGCTTTTCTCATTGCTTCAACCGCTGGTAAATTTGGTTGAGGTTGTAGAGGAGAAATACATGTTTAATTGAGACTTTACGAACGTTAGATGTAGCGTCTCTATATAAAGCCCTACCTATTTCTATCTTATAGGTAGGGCTTTTTATTATGAGTATTTCTTGCTTCGATCGATTAGGTAAAATACTATTTTTTAGAGAACTAAGTTAATATATCTCTACTACCTACGCCTGCAAAGAGCGGTCTTGAAATTAGTAAAAGTTCGTGTTGTTTTCTAACAACAATTTGTATCCATATAAACATAGCTTTTACATAACTATCTCTTTCTTTAGTTAGTGTTGAGCTTCTCATACATCTAGTTAATCTATAAATAAGTGAATTCTCTGCCTCATGCAGACTTACTGTCCTAGATAGCTTTCCTAAAAGAGACAGAACTGGTATAGTTTTTCTTCTCTGATTGGGCACTGGTTAGCTTTCTAGGATTTTTACTTTATTGGTGCAAGAAAAACCGCCAGGGTTATCGCTGGCGGGTAGGAAAGGAGGAGAAAATTAACTTAAATATTGGATTGACACTACTTTTGAGTCGAACTCAGTTAAGGGTTAATGATGCCGAAGTAGAGAGCAGCAATAAAAACGAGAATTGCTAGAGTCACTATGCTGAGAGTGATACGAAACTTGGTATTAGGCAGTTGCTCGCGGGTTAGTACGCTATCTGCTTGTACCTGAGTTATCGGTTCAGATTTCGAGTCAGGATTAATGTGAGAGGTTGTGTCGTTTGCTAAAGCAGGAGGGGTTTTCGATGCCGGATCTGGGCGCGCAGTTTCGCGGTTGTCTATTTCAGGAGATGTATCCTTGGGGGAGTCGGGGGTTTCAGTGTTTGGTGTTTGGTTGTCTGGCGATCGCATGATTGTTTAGTGGTTTTTTAGTAACACATGTATTGCCATAGTTTCAAATATTGATTAGTGACTGCATCTTTCTATAGAACCAACTGCTTGAAAAAGGTTTCTATCAAAGGAGTTAGCTCGATCTAAAGTTTAGTTGTAACGCTAAATACAATACCAATCACTCGCTGTTTATACGTCTTCGCTGCTGCACGAAACAAGGGATCGATTCGTAAGCTTGAATATCAGCAATTTTCTCACTACGTCTGTAACTTGGCTGAAGCCTTAGCAAAGTGAGATGGTCGCTTCGCGAACCGCCAAAGACATCGCTATCTTTTGTATTCAAAAATACAATTTTTTTCTCAATCTAAAATATATCTTCAGTCTAGGTAAAACAGACTGAAAGGATGACGCTGTAATACTTAGAGATTTTCATCATAAGAGATGAAAAGGTGCTTCACTAACTTCACCAAAAGAATAGAAATTTATGTTCGGCATTGGAGAGTATGTGCTTCATCAAAAGACAGGGCACATCGGTAAAGTCATGGGTTACGGACACGAAATACTTAATGGTGTTTATACAACGACACTGAAAGTACTGGTAGATTACGCTGAAACTTCTGGAAAGCGAGGAGTTGTAGAAGAGGACTTGTATTCAGCCTGGGTAAAGTGGATAAGATCTTAACGCTTCTACATAAGAGGTAAGCACAAGAGTTGGCTAAGCATTTATGGCGGAAATTTTCGATCTAGGCATGAGTGATGAGGAATACTTGCAACTGACTGCTCAAGGTAGAGATCCAGTGCAGGAACAGATTCTTGTCAGGAACCTTATCCGCGCTGGAGTACCACCAGCAGAAGCCAATCGAGTTGCACCATTACTGCAAAAATTAGTTCGTTCGCCTCAAGAGGAAACTTTGATTAAAAAGGTTTGGCAGCAAGTCAGAAGCCAATAAGTCGAGTCGCTTCGCGCCAATTTACGCATTATGAATTCACGCATTAGTTTTTTGTAAATCTGGTCGTTCTTCTGAAAGAATTGCTCCTTCTACAGGGCATACTTGCAGACAAATACCGCAGTCAATGCAGCCAGTAAAGTCAATCCAGTTCCAATCAGTATCTTTGGCATTTTTGCCTGAACCTGGATAAATACAGGCAACGGGGCAGGCATCAATGCAATCGCCAATACCTTCACAAGTGTTAGCAATAATTGTATATCCCATAACATCTCCATTCAAAATACTTTTACCCAAGAGCTTTGGGTAAAAAATTATTAATTGCTTTTTAGGTTTCTATAATTCTTATTTTTCTTCTTCTATCCAGGGTCAGAGCGTCATATTAAGCTGCTTTGTACTCGTTAATACAAGACATCTCTTAGTTACTGCTGCGTATAAACTTTAGCAATCGAGAATGACGCACTAAATTTAGCTCGAAGTAGCGTATTCAACATTTAGTATTAGGCAAGATATTCATATTAACAGTGTAAAAAGATAAGTATAGATTTACACTCAGAAGCTAGAACCGAGCAATGCAATAGGTATGTGCGATATGTATGTTGCGCAACAAATTTTTATTCTAAAAGCTATCTCTCTAGGGATATATAAATTACTCTTTGGTATTTAACAATTGATGTAGTGGTAAGAATAATCAAGGTGGAAGCTCGACCCTATTTATAGTTTTATAAATAGAGTTTGAATGAAGTAGTAAACGAGGCTAGCGTTTCAAGAGTAATTTAGGCAGCAACTAAATTTCGCAAAAAATGAAATAAACTCCTCTAGTTCTAGCTGTAGATACTTAAGCAGGTAATAAAATAATACTTTTTCCACGTTTAGTACTAGACAATTATCCTTTTGTATTTCATAAAAGATAAATTTTCAAAATCATTTTTGAGTAAAAAGGTGGTACGAGATCGTGTCTGATTTCTCTCAAGATGAGTATTCCCAGAAGAAAGACGATTTGTCTAATCTACGTTTTGAAGCTAAGATTATGCGGCTTCGAGCTTGCAAAATGCGGATTGACGCTTTAACGATGCGTATTAGAGCAAGGGCTATACTCGAAAAAAATCGGAATTTAGTTGCTATCTATCAGGAATGGTTTGTCAAGTAATACTTGTAGTTTAGCGATCGCCTAGATCCACCCTAAATTCCAGCAATTCATCTAACTGCCGATATTTGGAGCGGTCTGTTACCCGTGCCACAACTATATAAAACTTGACGCTAAATAGCGGCAGCCAAAAGCTAGAATCGTTGTTACTTGCTAATTTCAACGATCGATTTCTAGTGTTGGATCGAGCTGTCTTCGTCAATTCATGACAATGAAAGATGAGCAAAAGACAAAAGAGCAACTGATTCGAGAGCTGGTCGCACTGCGTCAGCACTTGGTTGAGCTAGAAAGCGCTGCACGGGAACAGCAGGTAACGGAGATATTACAACAGCAAACTCAGCGAGAGCTATTGGTAGCAAGAATAGCGCAGCGCATTCGGCAAAGCTTGCAACTAGAGGCAGTGCTAAACACAACTGTAGTAGAAGTGCGGCAGTTGCTTCAAGCAGATCGAGTGTTTATTTACCGTTTTGAACCAGACTGGGGTGGAGTCGTAATAGTTGAATCTGTAGCGCCTGAATGGACATCAATTTTAGGTAGCAGACCTAAAGATCCGAGTTTTGCTCCAACTTACGTTGAATTATACAAAAAAGGTCGAGTGCAGGCGACAGCAGATATTTATGCTGGAGAGCTAACCGAGTGCTATGTGGAGTTTTTGGCGAATTTTCAAGTTCAGGCAGACTTAGTAGTACCAATATTACAAACAGAAGAGTTATGGGGACTGCTTGTCGTGAATCAATGTGCAGCACCACGACAATGGCAGCAATGGGAAATTGACTTGCTGCGTCAATTAGCAACACAGTTAGCGATCGCACTTCAGCAAGCGGAACTTTATCAACAGTTGCAAAGCGAACTGGAGGAACGGCAAAAGACGGAGAAGGAATTAAAACGCCAGCAACAACTTTTAGCACAGTCCAACAGCGACCTGCAACAATTTGCTTCTGTTGCTTCCCACGATTTACAGGAACCACTACGCAAGATTCAAGTTTTTGGCAATCAGCTCAAAGAGAAATTTAGCGAAGTACTGGGAGCGCAGGGACGAGATTATATCGAGCGAATGCAAAGCGCTGTCGGTCGGATGCAAAGCTTGATTGATGACTTGCTCGTTTTTGCACGGATTGCCACCAGATCGCAGCCATTCGTAGCAACGAATTTAGAACAAGTGGTGCAAGAGGTATTGTCTGACTTGGAAGTGCGGTTGCAACAGACAGGAGGAAAAGTAGAAGTTGACAAGCTACCCACCATTGATGCTGACCCAGTACAAATGCGACAACTGTTTCAGAATCTCATCGGGAATGCGCTGAAATTTCATCGTCCTCACACACCACCAGTAGTCAAAATTTATAGCCAACTGGTCGCTCCACTCCCGAGCGAAGCAGAGGACTTAGAAGATATCGCGGCGTGTCAAGTGATAGTGGCAGACAATGGAATTGGGTTTGAGCCAAAGTATCAGGAGCGGATTTTTCAAACATTTCAACGCCTACACGGTCGCAGTCAGTACGAAGGTACAGGCATGGGGTTAGCAATTTGCCGCAAGATTGCCGAACGGCATGGAGGTAGTATTACAGCTACAAGTACGGCGGGACAAGGAGCAACATTTATCATTACACTGCCAATGCAGCATCAACAGGTGCTACCAGATGAAGAGTTGCTGTAAAGTTTCCCAGCCTCTACGAAGGACGTGGGAAACTTTCTACCATAATTGCCGATCGCTTATCGCTTCATGACGAATTTAGGCAGGCGAAACGACTTGTTATTTTCATTGTTGCTGCCAGCAAAGTAAGCCCAAGAACCAATAGCGGCAGCTAAGAGCCAACCGAGGATTAACACTGCTACTGGGAGCGCGATTGAATCTACCATGACACAACCTCCTTGAATTTGGGATTTACCGAGTTAGTTGTGTGCGCACACCATACCTTCTTAACAACGGGATCGAAGGACAGCAACATTTCTGAACAGAAAATTCTAAATTGTTACATATCTACGTTTGTCTCTCAGAGAGTAACAGCCTCAACCGCAGTTTGGGGATCGCTACACAGTCGTTGCTGTTTTACTCAATCGTTGTGTTTTGAGTTTAAGTCAGCGATCGCAATTCTGAGAAATTGTCACTTGTCTGAATTTAGGTTATGCGCTTTTTGCATAGCTTACTTGCAAGAACTGTTTCGCTCTTACAGCAATTTTTTGAACGCGATCGTATCGTTAAGCGAACGTTCATCGCTATCTCAGAAAAGTGTAAAGAAGAGAAAACTTTTTGCAATTTGCGATTGCGATCGCAAAAATTTCGATAACATGTGTAGCAAACATGCAGCGCGATCGATTTCTTCTCAAAACTTAGATTGTTTATCTGTTGTCTCAGTACATAAAGAGGTGCTGTAGACTGGGTGGAATTAGCCTAATAATGTAGTTACGTCTATAGGAAATGCTCGAAAATGAGAGACATCAAAATAGACTTCTTGAGATTTTTAGGTTTATCTCTGATTATTCTCGCTCACGTCGATCCACCAATTTGGCTGGCTCAGCTCAGAAACTTTGATGTAGTTTTAATGGTCGTAGTTTCTGGACTAGCATTTACACAATCCCGAAAAGTAGAATCTTATCAAAGTTATCTCTGGAAAAGAATTAAACGATTACTCTTTCCCGTTTGGCTTTTCTTATCTTTCTACTTTTTAGCGAATACTGGATTGTCACTCTTAGGAAAGACCGCGTTAATTCCTCCAGAAGTTATATTAGATAGCTACACCCTGACAGAGGGAATTGGCTATGTTTGGATAATTCGAGTATTTCTTTTAGTCGCTCTCACAGCTCCTTTTATTTCAAGAGTGAATCAAAGAGTCAAAAACCATAGAGTTTATTTCTCCCTTTTAATCTTTTCGTATTTACTCTATGAATTGCTTCTAGCTCTAACTTTGCCATACACAACTACCAATTTAGGAGAAAATGTATCGTTGTTTGTCTATTATGGAATAGCATTTTCTTTGGTGTTTGCTGTCGGAATTCGGATACCGCAATTGAGAAAAGAGCGATGTTTGATTTTAGCGGGATTTTTTCTCTTAACCTTTGCTGCTTTGGGAATAGTTTACTTTATCCAACGGGGCGAATTAGTTACTACACAGACTCATAAGTATCCACCTTCGGCGTATTATCTTTCCTATGCTATGGGTATGACTGTTTTAGCTTACCTAGTAGCAGACAAATTTATTCCAATTATCGGGAAGTTCAAAAAATTAGAGTTTTGGATTTTATTTATTGCCCAGAATAGTATGTGGATATATCTCTGGCATATCCCAATAGTTGAGTTTTTTGAGCAAAATAACACTTTTAACTTTTTAATCGAATATTTTGTCACCTACTCAGGGGCAACGCTCATTACATTCTTACAAGTTTTCGCCGTCAAAAAGAGGCTGTTACCGACTATCAATAAAGAATCTTTGAAAAAAGACTTAACAATTCTTTTGACGGGCTAAATCACAAATACTGTCAGGATTGAATGAAAGATACAGGCTGTAGGGGCGCACAGATGTGCGCCCCTATCCATGCCCCAATACTTCTTGGTTAGAGTGCATAGTCCTTGGAGATCCCCCCAACCCCCTTTTTAAAGGGGGCTATGATTCTCCCTTTAAAAAGGGGGGCTATGGGGGATCGAATCAAAACCTGCGATGTATTGATTCATGCCCGCAATTGAAAAGTGCTATAAGTAACACAAACAAGTCATACAAACTAGAACTGAAGTCATACATTTTCTTAAACGTAACTGTAGACAAGTCGTTTGTAAGCTTAATAAATATAAGCCTTTTGCCTGCTTGCCATGAGGACAAGTATTTTTTGTAAAACGTGCTGTTTTTAACACCACACAATACTTTGTAAACCAATTTAGTTAAGTAAGATTAAGATGATAAAATTTCAAATCGAACACAGAAGCTTTTCTCGAAAATATCAGCGTTGCTATTTCTGTCAGCGAGATTTCGAGAGAAAAGAAGCAACAATAATTTTATGCAATGAATGTGGAGAAACCTGTGGCGAAGCTTGTCCGAATTGCATTGATAAGGGGTATACGTGGATGCAAAAACAATTTCATACAGCTAAGCTAGTCGGCAATCGATTTATCTAAACTGAAAATTAGGAGTGCTTGTTGGGCTAGACTGCTAGCACCTTTTGAGACTATGCAGACCGCGACGAACAGAGGTAAAGATGCGATCGCTGCTAATATGACTGAGTGGTATGTATAGAATGATTAAGGGCTATAGCTATCTATTGGAATCATTTTGAACACATTTAGACATAACTGGGGCAGTAATGACCAAATCTCTCAACAACTCTCCGATTTACTGGAAAAGATCGGCATTGTCACAGGTACGAAAAGCCATAGCGCCACAACTTCTAAGTCTAGATTCGATGGTTGGTCTTTATCAGAACGCAACCCTGAAGCGATAAAAGCTTGGATGCCGATCTGGAAATGGTTTTACCATAACTATTTCCAAGTTCAAACCGATGGCTGGCATCATATCCCATCAACAGGTAAGGTGTTGCTGGTTGGTTCTCATAATGGGGGTTTGGCTTCCCCAGATACATCAATGTTTTTGTATGACTGGTTTAGTCGGTTTGGCTACGAACGATTAGCCTACGCCTTAATGCATCCCTCTGCTTGGCAAACGCCGATTTTCGCTCGACCAGGTTCGCAGGTTGGAGCAATTATAGCTCATCCAAAAATGGCTCGTGCGGCACTCTCAAAGGATGCAGCACTACTCGTTTACCCAGGCGGGGCAGAAGATTTGTTTCGTCCCTATGCAATGCGGAACCAAATTCATCTAGCAAATAATAAGGCGTTTATTAAGTTAGCTCTGATCGAATCAGCACCAATTGTACCGCTTGTCTCCCACGGCGCGCATGACACTCTCATTATCTTGACCGATCTTTACTCGCAGGTGAAGCAGCTACAGGAGTGGGGTTTTCCCTGGTCGCTTGATGGGAATACAGGTGTGTTTCCAATTTTTCTGGGGCTACCTTGGGGTGTGGGAATCGGTCCAATTCCCAATTTTCCCTTCCCCGTTCAGATTCATACTCGCGTCTGCGCGCCAGTTGTATTCGAGCGTTACGGTCGTAGCGCCGCACGCGATCGCGACTATGTAGATGCTTGCTACCAAAGGGTTTGCAGCCACATGCAGGCAGAACTAGACGATCTGATCGAGCAAAGTCACGGATGATTTGTGATTGAAATTGTCTGGCTCAATTATTCGATCGCTTGGCAAATGTTTCAAACTCAACAGCGTCGTGACTGCAAAAGAGGCGCACGTCTTTGCTGCGATCGAGCGACAGTGCGTGTAACCGTTGTTGGTTGTAGATGCGGGCTTGGCGATCGACTTCCATCATCCACTGGTAGGCGCGCAGACCAGGCGTACAGCGGCGCTGGGGTGAACCCATCTCATGTCGATAAAAGTAGGCATCGCCTGCATGAAGCAGCCAGCCTTCGGGCGTGTCGATCGCAATCCCAGCATGACCCCGGGTGTGACCGACGAGCGGAATCATCAGGATTTCTGGTGGTAGTCCCTCAAGGTTACGCACTGCCTCAAAGCCAAACCAAGGTTCACCTCCAGCAGAATAATACTTCCAGCTTTTGACCTCATCCCACTGATTGGGACGATAGCGTCGGCTGGCAATGAAACCGCGCCTTGACTGGGTAGCCTCAATCTCAGCCTGCATCACATGTACGGTTGCTTCAGGAAAATCTTCTAAACCGCCAGCATGGTCGAAATCGAGATGGGTTACTACAATATGGCGCACGTCATTTGCACTAAAACCGAGTTGTTCGAGCTGGTGGAGCGCTGTATATTTGCGATCGAATTGAATGTTATTAACTTGAATGAAGAATGGGCTAAGTCGCGAGTAAGGCACTTCAAGATCGCGCTGACCAAAGCCTGTGTCAATCAAGACAAGTCCCTGTTCTGTCTCGACTAGCAGGCAATGGCAGACGAGACAAGCACTCAGACCCCGACTGAAGCCGTCAAATAGCGCTCCGCCCAACGGACACATACAACCGCAATTAAGATGATGAATATGCATAAATGCTCCCTCTCAGTACTTCAGAATTGGACTGACTACTGTTCAAATGCTGCTAATGTCGCAATAAAATCAGTCGTTGACTCGTAGGGCAAGACATTGCGACCGGAAATCTTGACCCCTTTAGCTTGAGGCAAACACTTAAGATAATCGGCTAATCGTCGATCTGGCGTATCCTGCTTGTCTTTACTGAGACTCGATGCTCGATCGCCTACAACAACCAATGTTGGTTGAGCGATCGCCGCGATCGCATCTCGATAATTCTGTCGCCAGAAACCCGCTAAGAAGGAAAAGACTGCATAACGGCTGGCGGGATTTGCCGCACCTTTGACCAACAGATCCAACCATTCACTATCGACGCGATCTCTACTAGCAAATAGCTGGCGCGTCGAGAAAGAACTCAAAAACTGCGGTCTGCGAGCATAAAAATAAAAAGCAGTGCCAAGGGGCGAATCTAGCAAATTCCATGTCAGTTTTTGCTGCCTCATTCCTGTTGGTTGAGTCATGAGTGCGATCGCTGGGGGGCTAGCCAGTACCAATTTTTGAATGAGATTTGGTTGAGTTTGCAACCGGACGATTTCAAGCGCTACGGGTAGCAGCGCCCCTTGCACGACTAGGGTAACGGGTTTTTGGATGACTGTTTGCAGAAAATGTTGCAACTGCGCAGCCCAATCAGCCGGAGTGTAGGCGATATGTGGCATCTCGCTCTCACCGCAGCCGAGGAGGTCGGGATTGTAAATCGGATTATTGCGTCCGCTTTGATACCAAGCTTGACAGAAGCGATGCCAAAATCGACGCGATAAGCCAACTCCAATCGGGTGAATCAGTAGCAAAGGAGTGCTATCTTGAGCTTCTGTGGGGTAGTGTTCGTAAGCGCAGCGGTAGTTTTTCCAAGTGTAAAACTCTGTATTTGGGATTATTATCTGGCTCATGACTCACACCTTTGCTTGCTGTAGATGCCAGTATTTGGCTAGCCGTTCATCCCTACCATATCGTTGCTCGTAGTCATTGGTTTTCACCAAAAGTACAAAGCAGTTCTACTATGCCTATAACTTTACTCCCACTACCTCCACCAGAAGTCAGGGTTCTGTGTAGCAATTCTCGCGATCGCGTGCGTGACATTTGTAGCGCACGGCTGTGCGCCCCTACAGAAGGCGCGGGAAGGATTTTAACAACTCAGACTAGATTTTCTGGAATCGAGCTTGCGAGTTTTGAAGATATAAGTAACAACGGTTCAATTCTAAATTTAAATCTCTATGTTAAACCTGGGGTGCGTTTCTATAACTGCACCCCTTATTATTTGCGAATTATAGCCCCCATTTTATCGGGGGGTTGGGGGGAGCGAGCCTTATCTAAATATTGAATGCGATCGCCCCCCAGATCTTCCCCAACACACCGACTAATAAAAGTAACCCTAGAGTTAGTGGTCGTCAGCCTATTGAAGAAGTTACCGTTTTTAGAGAGGCAATCTAGCTCCCCAAGCCTCGTCTAGCAAAATGAAGACACTCACAACACTTTTTAACGAAAGCCGCAGCGATCTACACTCAGAAATCGAGAGAGCGACTAGCTTAGAGCAAGTAGTTAAGGTGGTGCAGAACCGACTTGATGAACTTGAAAGAAGTTATGTTGGCGAACTCAGTATCGCTCAGGTGCGTTTGGCTTCCTTTTTTTTAGAAGTGCTGCGGCAGTCTCTAAATACTCTGAGTGCGATCGACTATACGCAAGCCTCTAGTACAGAACAGGGACAAATTGTTAGTCGAACTTCTAAGCTTTCTCCAAAAAACTTGATTTTAAAACTGCTACAAGGACTCAGTTGTATCGGCATTTTAGGAGCGTTATTCTCATCGTATTCAAATTCTTCGCAAGTCTGGATTGCAATTTTGTTGCTCTTTCTGCTAGTCGGACTAGAAGTGGTATTTCAACTCAATGCCAGCCAAGAAAATCGCTTAGATTCTGCTGTGCTGAAGGAATTCCTTCCATCAAAAGTGCAGGTCGATAAATCTGCCATTTTAAATAGTTTAGGCGATGCCCTAAATACTATCGATCTTGCCGTTGCAGCTTCGGAAAATAATAAGACAATTGATGCTAGTGGCATAGAAGAATTACCAGAACTTTTAAATTTTTTGCAAAGACTCAGTGGCGCGTCATTTCTAGATCGACCGCAAATGACACTCGAACTCGTGAAACTTCTGCCACAAATTTTAATAGAGCAGGGAATTAGAATTCAGATGTATCGATCGCAAGACGAATCTAGCCGCCGTGAGTATTTTGACTTTGAGCCAAATATAGACCGCTCGGCTCAAGAATACATTACTATAACTCCTGCCTTATGGAAGGGCGATCGCCTGCTGCTACGCGGTCGAGTTATTGAGCCAGCTCGTTCTATGACCGAAAATGAAAATATTGTGTCATCATGAGTTGGTCTAAAGTTGCATTCAAATTCGAGCGAGATTGAGATTAAATATTGAATATAAATAATAGTATGAACGTGAAAGTTTCCGAAATCATTGGTTTCGATTTGGGACATGGTGAAACAGCTGTAGCTAAAGCACCAGCTCAAAGTATTGAGTCTCCTCAAATGCTAGAAATAAATCATAAAAAGAACCAAATTACCGCACTTGGATGGCATCCCGATCTCGGCTATCTTGTAGGAGAACAAGCATTAATTCAAGCTGGCGTGACTCAACTGACAATTGCTTTTAAGCAAAAACCAGATGACGATCTTAATTCTAGAGAGACAATTCGTCGATTTTTAGAAACTTACTATCGCCTGCTGAAAGAAAGCAAACAGATTGAAGGTGGAATTAACAGTCACTTCTATGTTGGATGTCCTTCAGGATGGTCGTTGGAAGAGCGAGATAAATATCAACATCTATTAGAGTCAACTGGCATTCCATTATTAAGTGTCGTCCCCGAATCGCGAGCTGCTTTCATGCAAGCCAAAGAAGTCGGTAAGTTTGGCTACGACCAGCTCAAATCATCAGTGCTAATTGTCGATATTGGTTCTTCAACTACAGATTTTACCTTAGTTAAAAGCTTTCACGAAATTCCACTAGATTTTGGCAGTAATGCTTTAGGAGCTAGTTTGATCGACCGAGCGATTTTTGCTCGTACTCTTGCTAACCACGAACAGAAAGTTCTACTAGAAAAAGTATTTGCAGAATACCCCCATCATCGATCGCGGTGCGAACTTGCCTGTCGTAAAGCGAAAGAAGATTACTTTTCTAACGAACAGATATACAGCGATTCTCAATCCTTCGCACGCGGTTTTGAGTCGATTAACGAACAGATTTTTTTTATTCCTAAAGTCAACCAGCAAATTATTGCAGAAATTCTAAACCAGCCTCTACCCGAACTAGGAAATAAAAGTTGGCAAGAGTCGTATCGTCAGGCAATTATTGAGGCAAAGGAAAAGCTAGAAAAACTTGGCGTTACGCCCAAAGTTTTATTGATGACTGGTGGTGCATCTCGCATGAGTTTTACGCGCCAAATTTGCGAAGAAATTTTTCCCGAACCCGAAACTCAAGTTCGTCCCGATCCAGAACCAGAACGATGCATTGCATTGGGTTTAGCACGAGTAGGAAGATGGGAACTACGCGCTAGTGCATTTAAAGCAGAAGTTGACAAACTATACGACTCGCACCAGTTGAAAGAGGCGATCGCCAGAAATATTCCAGAGCTAATTGAGCTAATAACTCAGCCATTATCGGAAGCTTTGATTGAAAATGCCGTCAAACCTGGCTTAAAAGATTGGAAAAACGGTCAAATTCGCACTCTGGCAGAGCTAGAAAGTTGGATGAAAAGCCAAGCAGAACAGTGGTTGAAAAGCGATCGCGGTCGGCAACTGATCGATAATAAATGCGTGACTTGGTTCAACAGCAGCATTCAACCTGAAATAGCCGAGCGAACCGATCCGATTTGTCGTCAGTTTCAAATTCCTAGAAGCAGTTTAAGGTTAGAAAGTGGCATTGACCCAACTTTAGTCAATCCTGACTTACCGATAGGGGATGCTATCCTTGCTGATGCAGTGGCATTTACGATTAATTTGGTCATTGGCAGTGGTACTATCGGTAGCATTATCGCTCTACTCTTAACTGGGCATTTAATTGTGCCGATCGCACTAGTTTATGGTGCAGCTCTCGTTGGTGGAGGAGTAGGGTTAAATCGGGAGAAGATTGAAGAGGCGATTAAGGAAAAGTTGGATATTCCTAGTTGGATTCGTTTTGTGGCATTAGGAGATAAAACAATAGATAGTATCTGTAACACAATGAAGCCCGAACTAGAGTCAAGTCTGAGGGAAAAAATGACCCAAGAGCCGCAGGCTTTTGACGAGCTGATTGAAAAGATCGGGCATCAGGTGAAGAAAGCTTTGCATACCAAAGCAGAAGAGGTGACAATTCTCATTCAGTAGCAGGCATTTTTTGTTGACTACGCCGCAGAAGATCCCCCCAACCCCCCTTAAAAAGGGGGGCTTTGTTTCCCCTTTTTCGAGGGAAGTGACAAGCGCGAGCGCCTCTTTAGTTGAATCGCCTTCAAAAGGGGGGCTTTGTTTCCCCTTTTTCAAGGGGGGCTAGGGGGGATCGGATCTGTAGCAACGATCGACGAGATTGGTAGTGGAGGAAGTGTAGGCTGTCCATGTTTTTTCTCAGGACTTACCTGTCAAAACTCCTCTAAAAGGCACAGTAGTACTACTTCATTGGAAAGACGCGATCGCACTGTTGTGTTTCTAAGATTGTAATGGTTAGAAATATGCAGTTTTTCACCACTTATGGATAATTCATTCACCCGTCCCCTAGCTGTCGTTACAGGTGCTTCCAGTGGTATCGGCTACGAACTTGCCAAACAGTTCGCCCAAAACGGCTTCGATCTCCTCATCACAGCCAATCATTCAAACCTGAACGAAGTTGCTCAGACATTGGCAGGAATGGATGCCAAAGTCGAGACGGTGCAGGCAGATCTTGCTACTTATGACGGTGTTGAGGCGCTATATCAGAAGATTCAAGACACCAATCGAGCGGTGGATGCGATCGCCATCAACGCGGGTGTTAGTGTTGGCGGCGAGTTTGCCCGCGAAACCGATCTACAAGATGAACTCAATCTAATTAACCTCAATGTTGTCTCGTCCGTCCATCTTGCCAAGCGAGTTGTCAAGGATATGGTAGAGCGCGGTAAGGGGCGAATTCTCTTCACGTCATCGATCGCCGCCCTGATGCCTGGTTCGTTTGAGGCAGTCTATGCAGCTTCTAAAGCTTTTATCAAATCCTTCTCGGAAGGGTTGCGCAACGAATTAAAGGATACGGGCGTAACTGTAACTGCGCTCATGCCTGGACCAACTGAGACTAACTTTTTCCACCGTGCCGGAATGGACGATACTAACGTAGGTACAAGTGAAAAGGACGATCCGGCTGAGGTTGCCAAGCAAGGATTTGAAGCCCTGATGAAAGGTAAGGATAGTATAGTCGCCGGATCGCTCAAGACGAAGATTCAAGGTGCGGTGAGCAAAATCTTGCCCGATACCGTCAACGCCGAACTGCACCGCAAGCTGACTAAGCCAGGATCGGCAAATAGTTAATATCGTGATGGGGCGATCGAGAGTATGAAAGACTTACTGCAAAAATTCTCATCGTTGAGAAATGCGATCGTTAGCTTGAGCGATCGCTCTGGGGAAAATCGCGTTCTCTTATTCGATTCACGCGATGCAGCCTATAATGTTGCTTTCATGCTCGACGGTCAATGGGATGAGTGCAACAGTATTGTCATACCTACCTCGGATGAAATAGCAATTAAAACTGCTGCTAGTTTGGTGGAAGCTAGATGGTGTAACAGGGGGGATTTTTGTCTTTTATTACCCAAATTAAGTGTTGAGACATTAAAACGGCGCTACGCAGTTGGAGACAGGCACTTTATCAATGCCAATCTCATGTGTGCCGATCTCAGCCATCTCAATCTCAGTCAGATTAATTTCGGCTGGGCAAAGTTGAGAGGGGCTAACCTCAGTGGCGCAAATCTCAGCGGAGCTGACTTGACTGCGGCAGATTTGAGTGATGCTAATTTGAGTGGAGCCGATCTGAGCGGTGCAAAATTATTGAGGGCAGACTTAACAGGCGCAAACACGAGCGATACCAATCTCAGTGGTGCTTGCTTGAGGGGGGCGATCGCCTCTAATCTAAGTTAATTTATCCCTTGCAAGCTCCAAAGTTTGATAGTTTTATCTTCACTGCCACTAACAATTAGCTTGCCATTGGGAGTAAAGCTGAGGCTATTTACGTTACCCTGATGTCCAGAAAAAGTTGTCAATAGCTCTCCAGTATTGAGCTGCCAAAGTTTGATTTGGCGATCGTCACTTCCACTAGCAATCATCTGACTATCTGGGCTAATTGCAACTGAATTAATATAGTCTGAATGTCCCGTCAAAATGCGTAATCGCTGTCCGGTTTGTAGTTGCCAAATTCCGATCGTTTTGTCCCAACTACTCGATACCAAAGTCTGTCCATCAGGACTAATCGCCACAGATCTGACTCGATCTGTATGCCCCAAGAGAGTACGGCGTAATGCTCCGGTACGAAGATCCCAAATTTTGATCGTTCGATCTTTACTACCACTAACTAAAGTTTTGCCATCAGGACTAATGGCAACAGACCAAACTGTGTCCGCATGTCCGATAAGAGTGCGGCGTAACATTCGTGTAGGAAGATCCCAAATTTTGATACTTGCGTCTGCGTTGCTACTTACAAGAGTCTGGCGATCGGGACTTATGGCAACAGACCAGACTTTACTAACATTTCCAATTGTCTGTTGTAATTCTTGAGTAGGTAGATCCCAAACTTTGACTGCTGGTTGAGCTGAGTAGCTAGCACTTGTCAGCATTTGTCCGTCTTGACTTAAGGCAAGCGATAAGACTTCAGCTGAATTGCCAGTTAAGGTACGTAGCAATTCTCCAGAACTAAGATCCCAGAATTTAATTGTCTTGTCCCCGCTACCACTAACTAGGGTACGTCCGTCACGCGCGATCGCCACCGCCCACACTGCGTTAGTATGCCCAGTTAAGGTGCGCGTCACAGAGGTTTGAGCAGAGGTGCTATGCTCGGTTATATGAGCTGCTTCCATGATTTGCGATCGCGCCGTTGTGGGTGAAATATTTGTTGTCGGTCGCAAAGCGTAGTAACTACCAAGTAACAGCGCAAATGCCGAAGCCACACCCAATGCTGTTCCTAAGCGTGAAGTGATTCGCTTGCGTTCGAGCTTCACCGCTTCTATTATCTTATCCGCTGGTTTTGCCACTAAAGGCATGGCTGTAGCGGTTGCTGGCGCTGGAGCAGGATTTATTTCCGGCACATCCGCCACCAGAGGCGCTAGGTCACTTAATGCGTCTGTGGTAGACTGGTATCGCTCTAAGAAATGGTAGCGTACCATTTTATTTAAAATGGCGGTTAACTCCGGCGCGATCGTTACCAGATGTTGCCAAATCATTTCCCCAGTTTCGGCATCTTCTAATAATTGCGTTGGTTGCATTCCAGTTAAGGCTTGAATACCAATCATCCCCAAAGCATAGATATCGCTGTTAGGTCGCGGTCGCCCGTGACTTTGCTCGGAGGGCATATAACCAGATGTACCCACAGCTATGGTGGCAGGAAGACCGATGGCATAATTAGCTTGGGTTTGTCCTAATGATGTCACTACCTGCGTCCAAGCTTGTTTAACGCTACCAAAGTCAATTAGGACTAATTTTCCATCCGATGCTCGGCGAATTAAGTTATTGGGTTTGAGATCGCGGTGAATGAGTCCCTGTGAGTGGACGATTTCCAGAATGCTGAGGATTTCATACAACAACTCGATGACTTGCTGCTGACTCCACTTGACTCTTACTGGTGGCATGAGTTGACTTAGCGGTTGTCCGACAATATACTCTTGTACCAAGTAGAATTGTCGGTCTTCCTCAAAATAGTCTAATAACTGCGGTACTTGCGAATAGGACTGGAGTTTTTCTAAAGCCGCAATTTCTCGGCTGAACAAGCGTTGCCAGCGATAACTGAGATCGGTGATTTTGTCTGTAGATAATAAATGCTTAATCACACACTGAGCAGGCTGGTTGCGATCGAGAGTGCGTGCTAGGTAGGTCTGACAGTAGCTACTACTACCGAGGATTTGTACGACTTGATATCGCCGACCAATGATTTTCCCTAGCATGGCGCGAAACCGATGACAATTAAGTGCTTGATTATTAGGTAAAACACACGATCTGTAGTAGGGACGCACAGAGAAAGCACCCCTACAAATGTCACGCACGCAATCGAGAATTGCTATAAGTGTCGTCCCCCTAACTAAGGGTAGGATGTTCTGATGAGCCGTGAGTTGTTATTTTTATCGCTCACCTTTGGCAAAAATTTCGATCTATATCGATAGTCATACCTGCATGGCGCAACCGTTCTGCCAGAACGTCACCAAGTCCAGTTGCAGGGGTAAGAATACCCCCACGCCGATCGCCGGGGAGTTTGTCTTCATTCAACGCCAAACACAATGCTGACTCGCACAAAAATTTCACCGTGGCGCGGTTGCCAGGATCGCCGCGATCGCAAATCAGTCCCCCTACCTTGCGTCCGTCACTCGTCAATCCTAAAAGTTCGCAACGAAACCATCCTTCGTTCATTGTTTTCTCCGATGGTCCGCTACCTGGTTGCGGTAAAAGGGGTTGCAGCAGGCTACGGATTGGCGGTTGCTGAATTGCCCCTATAAATAGAGCTGTTGCCGCTGTAATACCAACTGCTGGCAGCCACCCTAGCGGGGGGTCAAACTTCAGATACTCTTGGTAGGTAAAGTCAACGCCGTATGGCTCCTGCCACTGACTGTATAATGCATTGCTGCGGCGTACCACGCGGGTATTAACCGCACCCATGAAAAATGGAGCTACCCACGTATCAAGATCGGGATCGTATTGCGGGAATTCTGGATCTCGATTGCGTTCTATTTCTTCTGGGGAGCGATCGCTGGTTGGATTGAGTAGGAAAGGATTGCTTACCTGACTTACCTGCGTGGAATTGTAAATGTTAAAAGCAGAAGCTAGAGTTCCACCGTTGAATCCGCCCATAGCTTGATAGTAAGCTTTTACCGCTCGGCAGGACGCTCCTAGTTCTCGCTGGATGTAGCGGACTATCAGATAAGTCCCTAAATCTGAAGGTACGGAATCAAATCCACAGCAGGGAATAATGCGAGTCCCATCGGTTGCGGCTCTATCGTGGTAGCGATCGCACAGTTCCTTCACCCAAGGAGTCTCGCCTGTAATGTCAACGTAGTGAGTTTTGAAGCGCACGCAGGCATCAACAATTTTATTGCCATAAAGAGCGAATGGTCCTGCCGTATTTAGCAGTACCCGCGTCTGAGACACGATGTTATCTATGGCAGTTTCATCTTGGCTGTCTGCAACTAATACATCGACATTGACACCAACTTGCGCCTTTACTTGTTCGAGTTTGTCACGGTTACGACCTGCGATCGCCCAACGTACCTCGCCAGGAACTACCTGCTGGGCAAAGTATTGCACTGTTTGCTTTCCAGTAAAACCACTAGCTCCGTAAAGCACGACATCGTATGGACGAGCGGTCATCGAATGGCATCCTCCCGATGAGTTAAATCTGTTTTACCAATTTCCAGCACTTGTTTTGATTAATCACCTTCTAACAATACCTCAATCGATCTTAAAAGTTCTGAGAGTTTATTTTGAACTACATCCCATACAACTTCAAAATCGAGCTGGTCGTATTCGTGGACAATGACATCTCGCATTCCCGCTATTTATTACCTAAGAGATTCTCGATCGCGCGACATAGATAGTTTGTGCTGATTCTAAAATGTTTTTACGTCTCAACCAATTTTCACTGCGCTCGATCGCAGCTTTAACGATTAGGTCTACTTTTCGATGAAAAATTCCTTGGAGTTCATCACGCATTTGTAGGGTTTCTGTTAACCCACGTTTTGCGGTTGGAGAAAAAGCGATCAAAATATCAATGTCACTGTCGGGGCGAAAATCATCTCGGAGAATAGAACCAAATAGAGCTAATTCTGATACTTGCCATTTTTTACAAAAATCTCGAATTTCATCCATCGGCAGTTCTATTGCAGTAATGGTCATGTTAGTTTAACCCCTAAGACTTGCTAACGCTTGCATAGTACAAATGTTTTATAGTACGATACCAATGTGTGCAATGCACTTTTATGTGTGAGTGTATTGTTTGTTGTCAGCAGCCTTGGTGTGTTGTTACTCTGGGGCTGCTTTAATTTTAGGAAAATAGGAATTGCCCGATCGCAACTGTATCTGCGTAGAACATCTGTGATTCGACAATTTTGCCATCACGCATTTTATACACGCTTACGACTGGCGAATCAAGCTTTTTACCGCTACTCGCCGCCAGCCCTTTCAACCGCCAAAGGACGATGACATAATCTTCTGCATCTAAAAAGACTGCATCCATTTTTCTCTCGGCTGGCGGTTGAAGATGATTCCAAGTTTGAGCAGCACCTTCAATGTGTTGCTTTGCACCTTCAAGACCGTAATGTACTCCACCATAAGGAAGTGACTCTGCATCGCGAATGACAATTTCAGGAGCGTAAGCTGCAAGAACTCCAGCAATATCGCGTTCTTCGACAGCTTTGAAAAGACAGCGAACATTTTCTAAATTTTGTTGTGACATAAATTCTCCTTTCTCGTCAGAATTTATCGTGACGCATTCAGTATCCAACTATTTTTAACTTCTTCGCTTCAAGGTTCTTGCGGTTGTTTTCAACGTTCTTGCGACAACTGCCAAAAAACTTTAGGCGTAACTCCGACAAGGCGTTTGAAATGGTAAGTGAAATGCCCTTGACTAGCAAAACCAACCGTCTGAGCGATCGCCGCCAATGATAAATTACCCATAACTATCAGTTGTTTGGCTCGTTCGATCCGACAACGAATTAAATATTGATGCGGTGAAATATGAGTTGACTTCTTGAACAAATGCGCAAAATGATATGGACTCAACCGCACAATTTCTGCTAACTGAGTTAAGCTAATATTTCTATCTAAGTTTGCTTCAATAAAATCGACAATTTGCTGCCATTGCTGTTGCGTAAAACTACCCGTAACAGTTTTACGCTGACGTGAGTTAGTAGAATATCTCGATAAAAGATGAACCACAAGTGCATGGGCTAGCGAGTCAGCATAAAGATGGCTGTTTCTCCCATCAATTTCTAAGGATGTTTTGAGTGCAAAGCCAATCTGCCCAACTAACGGATCGAATAGTGTAGCTAAATGTGGAATTAGTTCGAGGCGATCGCTACCAAATACCTCATAACCAACTGTAGCGAGAAATGACGGTGATAAAAACAAATTGAAAAACTCAGCTTCTTTATCCCAGTGAAACTGTTGGCTGAGGTAGGCTGGGTAAATTTTCAAATCTCCAAATCCCGATCCTACCTTCTCATATCGTCCGCCAACTGCTTGCTCCAACTGCACGGGCTGTCCGACATTCAGACAAATAACGTGCTGGGACGATACATGTTCTGGAACATCGCAAGGTGGTTGTCGAAAATAAGCAAATTGAATGTTTTTCCAGTTAGCACCATCACTAGCCAGAATCGGCAAACGGGGAAGAATTAGCGGTAAATTGCTAGGAGTCGGATCGCTCACAATTACCCTGATGCTAATCGCTCGGTGAGAAAAGCTTGAAAGGCTTGAAGAGAGAGGGAATGCGGATGAAAGGACTTGAACCTTCACACCTCTCGGTACTAGAACCTAAATCTAGCGCGTCTGCCAATTCCGCCACATCCGCATATCGGCTTTACGATTATAGCAGAGAATAAAATATTTTTACTCGCTTCTCAAAGCGGCAATCGGATCTAACTTAGCAGCATTCCGAGCTGGGATGACTCCTGCTAGCAATCCGACGACGAAAGAAAGCCCAAACCCACTCGCGATCGACCACACCGATACGATCAGGGGAAATTTGAAGATATTAGCAGCAGTAGCCGCGATCGCCACTCCCAAACCAATTCCCATCCCTCCGCCAACCACAGAGACGACAACCGCTTCGGCTAAAAACTGAATTAAAATCGCTGCATTAGTTGCGCCTACAGCTTTGCGAATGCCAATTTCTTTTGTGCGTTCGACGACTGAAACTAGCATGATATTGGCAATTCCAATCCCGCCAACGACTAGGGAAATTCCCGCGATCGCCCCTACCATGACGGTAAATAATCCTACTACACTACTAAACGTGTTGATAATATCGACTTGATTGATAATCCGAAAATCATCTGCTTGCGGTGGGTAGATATTGTGACGCAAGCGTAAGAGGTTCGTGACTTGAAATTGTGCCGCATCTAACTGCGTCTCGTTACTGGCTGCTAACCAAAATCCGTTGATGGAAACTCCAGTTAAAGCATTATTTCCTACCAACCGCGCCGACATATTCGTTAACGGTACGTATACGCGATCGTCTTGATCTTGTCCTCCAACCGCGCCTTTTGGCTCCATTACTCCCAGTACCTTATAACTTTGTCGCTGAATCCGAATATCGGCTCCTACTGGATTGACTGCTGCGCCAAATAATTGATCTCGTACCTTAGAACCTAAAACGACAACTGGTTGAGCCGCATCTAAATCTGCTTCAGTAAAAAACTGCCCGACTTGGGGGCGGATATTTTTCACCTCAGAGTAATATAAATCCGTCCCGAGAACGCTAGTAGAAATATTCTGTCCGCCATAAACAACTTGAAACTGACGTTGTAAAAAAGCAGTCACGCCAATCGCTGCTGGAGCTTGTTGCGCTACTGCTTTAGCATCTTCCCAAGTTAAAGTTGAAGCCGAACCTACTCCTTGGTTAATCCCGCCACCAGTCGTGGACGCACCCGCAAGGACGAGCATCACATTCGTACCCAAAGCTTGAATCTGTTGCTCGGTAGATTTTTGCACGCCTTGTCCTACCGAAGTAATAGAAATTACCGAAGAAATACCAATAATTACACCCAGCATTGTTAATCCCGTGCGTAACTTATGGTTCCATAAAGATTCCGCCGCCATCCCGACAACTTCAGCAGTTGACACGGCGTTAGTATTGGCGTGAGGGGGTTGTTTTTT
Source organism: Chroococcidiopsis sp. CCALA 051 (assembly GCF_003015105.1). Lineage (NCBI taxonomy): Bacteria > Bacillati > Cyanobacteriota > Cyanophyceae > Chroococcidiopsidales > Chroococcidiopsidaceae > Chroococcidiopsis > Chroococcidiopsis sp. CCALA 051. Next base: position 62,466 of record NZ_PYCI01000004.1, read on the forward strand.
GGGCATGAAATTTCAAAAGTCAAAAGTCAAAAGTCAAAAGTCAAAACTAAGGAAACAACCGAAGATGTGATGTTGAGGTTGTCCATCTGCTTGCTAAACCCGCCCCTACAATAACTGATAACTGTTCACCGTCGCGAACCTCCCATACCTGGGATTCCTGGCGTTCTAGTTTGGGGGCGAGTTCCTGGTGGAAAGGTGATGAAGACTTTTTCGGTTCCCGTGAGTCCTGATAATACTTGGGTTTTGTCATTTACAGTCACTCCGGTTTGGATGGGGGTAAAGATGGGATTGTTATTCTCGCTAGCGACAAATACACCCGTACCGTTGGGTTGACGAGCGATCGCAACTGTGGGGACGGCGATCGCATTTTTCAGTTCGCCTGCTTTAAAATCAACATCAACGTTCATACCCGATCGCAACAACTGAGGATCGGTGAGAATTGCAGCTTTAACTTGAAAACTCGTTACGTTCTGCTCTACGGTAGATTGAACGGCAATTTGATTTACTCGCCCTTTGAAAGTTTTACCTGGATAAGCATCAGCTCGAAACCTAATTTCTTGTCCGATCCGAATTTGAGCAATATTACTTTCTGATACGTTGGCGACAACTTGATTATTGGCTGCTAGTGCCAAGATCGAGTTGGAAGTTGCACCAGAAACAGAACTACCTGCGGTGGTGGGAGTGACAAAAGCACCAGGATCGGCATATTTTTGCGCCACTACCCCACTAAAAGGAGCCGCGATCGCCGTATCATTCAATTGAGTTTGAATATTCTGCAATGCCCCTTGTGCTTGTTTAACTTGAGCGCGGGCTTGGGCGATATCTTCAGGGCGCGAACCGTTTTGCTGTAGAGTTAAAGCTTGCTGCGCTCTATCCACAGCGGCTTTGGCACTATTATATGCAGCACGGGATGTAATTAAATCTCGACTAGAAATTGCTCCAGAGGCGAATAACTGCTCGTTTTGGCGCAGGTTCGATGCTGCTTCTTCTAAGGTAGCTTGAGTATTTTGCAATTCTGCTTGTGCTTGGGCAATATCTTCAACGCGATTCCCCGCCACCAATTTTTGTAAATTTGCTTGAGCTTCTGCTAATCTTCCCTTAGCTTCGATTAATTGTCCCTGTAGGTTTGAATCATCCATGTAGGCGATAATTTGCCCTTGCTTTACCCAATCTCCTTCTTTCACCAACAAGCTTTTCAGTCGTCCAGAACTTTTAGGGCTGACATTAATCGATCGCTCTGGTTTAATTGTGCCGTTAGCTGCAACAGTTACAGATAAATTTAATCGTTCTACTGGAACGGAGAGTGCTTGTCGCTGGGCGGCTTGACGGGGAACAATGACAATTTGACGATAAACAATATAGCTACCTGCGGCTACAAAGCCAAGCAAGAATACCCCCAGCACCCACTTAGTAATTCCTACTTTCTTGAAGTTTTTCACGCGCGATGGGAACGTCTCTGAATGAGGCAAATCAGTTTTCATTCTAGCTTCACGCTCGGTAATACACCCGTCATAGCAATTCTGTGCCACTATCTTATAAACGAGTTCGCTCAACCTCATGTAGAAAAAGTCACGATCGCCCTATGACTTTAGTAATGGTTATCAGTTATCAGGAAATCTATACTAATTCCGAATTCCGAATTCCGAATTCCGACTTCTCTGTTGTCCCCCTTGTCCCAATTTTGACTTTTGACTTTTGACCTTTGACTTTTAAACCTTGTGACTCGTCCCATTCAACCTCAAAATCACCCGTTTCCATTTCTGCTCTATCTAGAGTGGGCATTATTGGCGATCGCAATTTGGACTGAATTATTACCTAATCCCAGTCTGCGGTTTCCCAGATTTCCTTTGCTAACGCTGTTAAGCATTACTGGCTTTGGGTTGATGGGTTTGAGATTACCCACGGGTAAGTTAATTTACAAAATTATTTATACTGCTTTTGAAATTGTACTAATTTTATTCACTTCTCTAACTGGTAGTCGAGCAATCCGTCTGTTTCCTTTCCTTTACTTACTTCTAGTCACTCGAAGTTGTCTGATTTTTGCGCTACCAGGAAGATTATTAATTACGGGTTTATCTTTTACTCTTTTCCTATTGACGCTACAGCGCCGTTTTCATCGCATTCCCGCACCACCATCGGCTCAAGAACGGTTGCGTTTTTTTCCGCTCCTCCTAGCATTCTTATTTGGGTTAGTTTTAGTTTTTGTGTTGTTATTAATGAATGCAGTTTTGGCTGAGCGTCAAAGTCGAGAAAAACTGGCGATCGCGAACGAACAACTGCGAAAATATGCTTTGAGAATTGAAGACCAAGCAACTTTGCAAGAACGCAGTCGCATTGCACGAGAAATTCACGATTCTCTCGGACACTCATTAACGGCACTCAATCTTCAGTTAGAAACGGCACTGAAACTTTGGCTGAGCGATTCTACCAGAGCTTACACGTTCCTAAAACAAGCAAAAAATTTAGGTTCTCAAGCTTTGCAAGACGTGCGCCAGTCGGTTTCGGCGCTGCGCGATCCGCTGCTGGGACGTTCTTTAGAGCAAGCGATCGCATCTTTGGCTGAGGATTTTGGGCGCTCTACTGGTGTTGTTCCTTCATGTCAAATTCAACTTGCCGATTCCATAACAACAGAAGTTTCTACAGCTATTTACCGCATTGCTCAAGAAGCATTGACAAATATTAGTAGATATGCTTCAGCTACTGAAGTGAAAATTCAATTACAAGTTACGAAAAACTATTTAAAATTAAAAATTGCTGACAATGGTAAGGGATTTCAATTAAGTCAAAATACTACTGGTTTTGGGTTGCAAAGTATGCGCGATCGCGCCCAAGGCTTAGGAGGTGAATTAAATATTAACACCGCTCCCAATTCAGGTTGTACGATTGTAGCTGAGATTCCTTTGCATACATGAAAAAACGAGCATAGAGGAATTTGAAGCCAACGAACAGAGAATTCGCGATTCTAAAAAACGCACTGCCGATTTAGTCCTACAGTTAGCACAAAACGAGGAACAGCGCCAAAATGCTCTCACCGCAGTTATCCAGCAGCGAGTAGACCTGAGATTGCAGAAATTTAAGAATGCGATCGCGCTGGAAAACCTGGAATATATCAAGCAGCAGAATTTACTCGAAGTTTTCAATAAAAGTGCTTGACACTTATAGGAAGATTGGCAATAATAATTTAGGGGAGATATTTTATCTCCCCTAAAAATAAGGAGGTGATGCAAAAATAACCAATCCAAATAAAGACGGTAACGGCAACGGACAAAAGGAATACAATCCTGAAATCGAGTTCGAGTACCTTGCAGAGGATATCTGGAGCGAGATAGACCAGCAAGGAAACGAATACGTTGCTTATACCAAAGACGTGCTAGAAGCCTTGGAAGACGAGGACTCTGAATCTGATTCCAACGGCGAGTAAAATTAGCACCATGCCTCTAGTAAAACTAGGGGCATTTCCTGATAGTCAAGAAAAACATAACATATGTCTACTAGTATTATCCATCCACTGCACTACCTAGTCGTTGAAAAAAAGGGGTCTGCCTGGTGTTTCAAGACAGGCGACAGAATATTCTACAACCCCCGCAACGTGCCAGCATCTCTGTCTCTAGAAGACCGACTGCGCCAATTTGGATTAACCATACCGAAAATTGCGATCGAGTTATTTCGGATAGAGGCAGGTAAGGGAGGATATTACCTTGCTAATTTACGTTCTAAGCAGTATTACTACTGCGGGCTCGATTGGCAGGATGTTAAAACAACTCTCCAGCAATTGGGAATAGGACGACCAGAGCCCTTGGAGAACAGCAATGGGTAGAAAGAAACTCAACCGTTCTGTCGTCAATGTCAGAACCGCTCCCGATACCCCCAGTAAGCTCAAAGATCTAGCTTATACCCTCGGTTATATCTATGACGGCGAGGGTGCGACGGGGCAATTACTAGATGCGATCGCCAGTGGTTTAATTCAGTTAACATCACAGGAAGCTAAAGAAAATGAGCGTAAACCAATTACAGAATCTAACCCTGGAGCAATTCTGGCTGCTACCAGAAGGGGAGACGGCATTTGAATCACAGATCGCCAACTCAAGAGCGCCCAAAAAGTCTCAAGAATACCCAAACTTTTTTGGTAGGGGGTGGAGAAACTCCTGAAGCACCACTCCCTGAAAGTCTTGTTCTTTCGTAGATTGGCGTTTTATCAAGGTTTTTATCTTTTACGAGCATAGAGGGATTTGAACCCCCGACCCTCAGAACCGGAATCTGATGCTCTATCCACTGAGCTATATGCCCTTGCACTCGGATATTATAGCATAGCAAGTTAATTGGGAAGCGATCGCGCTTTTTAACCTGGAATATTGAGGTAGGGGCGTACATAAATTTGTAGGGACGCACATCTGTGCGCCCCTACAGATCGATCGCTAAATTACCCTAGCTAATCCCAAAGATAACCCCGCTTTCCAACTAGCAAGATCGAACAAAGAGCGATCGCGATACCTACCATATCTAAGCTGTTTATTCTTAATCTTCTCGCCTAACTCAGGCAAAATGCCAAAATTAGGTGGCATCGGTTGAAAATGTTTTGGGGCAGCAGAACTGATAAATTCAAATAACGCACCCATCATCGTTGTGGGTGGTAAAACTAACGAATCTTTACCCAAAGCAATTCTCGCCGCATTCGTTCCCGCCAGCCAGCCGCCAGCCGCCGCTGCTGTATAACCTTCCGTACCGATTAATTGTCCCGCACTTAAGAGAGTCGGACGACTCTTAAACTGCAACGTCGGTTGCAACAACTGGGGGGCATTAATAAACGTGTTGCGGTGCATCACTCCCAAACGCACAAATTCAGCATTTTCCAAACCTGGAATCATTTGAAATATCCGCTTTTGTTCGCCCCAGCGTAAATTTGTCTGAAATCCAACCATATTCCACAACTGCCCCGCTTTATCTTCTTGACGCAGTTGTACTACCGCATAAGGACGTTCCGACTGATTTTCTGGGGCGCGAAAGTCTCCCTTGCGGGCATCAAACAAGCCTACAGGTTTGAGGGGACCGTAGCGCATCGTATCTTCCCCGCGTTGGGCAAGTTCTTCTATAGGTAAACAAGCTTCAAAGAATTTAGCATTTTCGCGCTCAAAATCCTTTAATTCTGCTTGTTCTGCCTCACACAACGCTTGCCAAAACTGCAAGTATTGCTCTTTATTCATCGGACAGTTGAGATAAGCTGCATCCCCCTTGTCGTAACGAGAAGCAAGAAAAGCAATATCGCGGTTAATCGATTCACCGACAATAATTGGGCTTGCGGCATCGAAAAAGCTGAGATATTCCATTCCCGTAAAGCGGTGCAAGTCTGCGGCTAAATCGGGACTCGTTAAAGGACCAGTCGCCAACACGACAATTCCCTCTGGAATGGCGTGAAGTTCGCCCCGCCGCAGTTCGATGAGGGGGTGACGAGACAATGTTTCAGTCAAATCTTGGCTGAATTGTCCTCGATCTACAGCTAAAGCACCCCCAGCAGGGACGGCGTGACTGTCGGCTTTGCCAATCACTACAGAACCCAGTTGACGGAGTTCTTCATGCAACAATCCCGATGCGCGATCGCTTGCTTGCGCCCCAAAAGAATTGCTACAGACTAATTCTGCTAAATGTTCTGTGTGGTGGGCGGGACTCGATCGCAACGGGCGCATTTCATGCAAAATAACTGGTATTCCTGCTTGGGCAATTTGCCACGCTGCCTCTGTCCCAGCAAGTCCACCACCGATAACTTGAATTACGTTGTCATTTGTCATTGGTCGTTGGTCATTGGTCGTTGCCAAGAGGTAAATTTTAACTTCTCCCTTGTTCCCCTTGCCCCCCTTGTCCTATCCCTTACCCCTCTAAATTTGTAATAAATTTGTAATAAATCTGGGTGCTGGCAGGATAATTAAAACGAGTAATGCTAGGACTAGTAAACCGATGATATCGCGTTTGTTGTCTAGTTCGGTTACATCGTTGAGGGCTGGTTCGTCAGCGATGGGCATGAAAAAGAGAATTATCGCCCACAACCAAAATCCAGGTTGGACTAAAGCCAATCCTAAAACTAAAAACCGAGCAATTTGACCGATCGCAGCTCCGGTACGCTGTCCAAACATAGCATGGACGATGTGACCGCCATCGAGTTGTCCTACAGGCATGAGGTTGAGTGCCGTGACGACAAGTCCTAGAAATCCCGCGATCGCTACTGGGTGTAAATCGATCGCTTTATCTGCGGTTAGTTGAGCGCCTAATGCTAATTTACTCAGGACTGCTAGTAAAATCGAATATCCTGGGTTGAGGGCATCGGGGTCTAGAGTTCCTGCTTTTTCTGGGATCGGCACGACTTGAGAGTTGGCTAAACCCCAGATCAGCAGCGGTAGTGTTGCCACAAATCCAGCTACGGGACCAGCAATACTAACATCAAACAAGGCTTTACGGTTGGGTACGGGGCTGCGCATTTGAATAAATGCCCCAAACGTACCAGGAAAGAAAGGAATAGGAATGAAATAAGGTAGTGTAACGAGAATTTTATGAAATCTAGCTGTTAAATAGTGACCCATTTCGTGAATGCCTAGAATCGCCAGTAAAGCTACGGCATAGGGCAATCCTTCATGTAATTGGGTAATGGTTGCTGATGGTGTGGTGTTATTGCTACTAGCTAATTGCACGCCAACGACGGCAGTTGTAAATAAGGTGGCTATAACTAAGCCTACGGCTAAAAACGGTCTAGAGAGCTGCGATCGCTCCGCTGGTCTATCTTTTCGCGCTTGGGGATTGGGAACTAGGGCAAAGAAAGGTTTGCTGTTGAGTCCTTCTTGCAACAGGACTAAAAAGCGATCGCCAAATTGATTTTCAATATTTCGGCGAATTTTCTCGTAAGCATCTGTCGGAGAAGTCCGAAGTTGTCCGCGACAGATCACGGCTTGGGGTCGATATTCAATGTTGTGAATGTAGAAAGCTGACCAAGGAAAGCAATCCCTCAGTTGAGCTTCTTCTGCTGGCTCGATCGGGCGAACTGGTGTCGGTTCTGGTGTTGGTTCTGGGTTAGAATTGACTGCTGCTGGGTTAGCAGTTGGTGGCGCGGGTGACATCCCTCTCCGTCCCCACTGAATCAGCAGCCAGTACAAAACTGGGCAAACGACAAACGGACCGATCGCCAGAGCAATAGGCAGCGGTTGGTCTGGACCGTAGACTGCCATCCATATGCTCCAAATTAAGGCTGGTGTCATTAGTACCAGCCATAAAAGCCAAACGGGTGTCCGCGTCATGCCAGCGACACTGCGCCGCACGATGATATAAGTAAATAGTCCGAGGAGGAGGAGAAACCAAAATTCCATGTCTGTTGCAGTTGTACTGAGTGGGTATCGCGTCTGGGCGATGTAGACAAGTCAGTTAAAAAAACTTATCTTTCACCTCCTATTTGCCGTGCCAGTGCCATAACTTTTATCGCCACCATAAGTTCACCGTTAGACTCCCAATTTAACTTTTGCCCCTCACTAATCATTCCCGAACTTTGCAAAACCAACCTACCCGTTCTCCCAAACTACCACAGGCAATTTGGCATAATGTATTTGCGTTTCCACCCAATAGAGAGACGCTAGGAGGAACTGCTTATCTTATTGTAGAAAATCAAGGCAATATTCTGATAGACTCTCCAGGTTGGGATGAAGTGAATCGGGAATATCTCAATTCTTTGGGTGGAGTCCGCTGGTTATTTACGACGCACAGAGGTGCGATCGGTCAAACGCGACACCTGCAAGCAACGTACAACTGCGAGATTATCATTCAGGAACAAGAAGCCTATTTGTTGCCAGGATTAAAAGTTACGACGTTTGAGCGAGAATTCAACCTGGAAAATGGGATTCAAATTATCTGGACTCCCGGACATTCGCCTGGTTCTGCTTGCCTTTACTACCCGCAGCATGGGGGTATTTTGTTTTCTGGTCGTCACATTCTCCCCAATCTCCAAGGCGAACCAGCACCGCTGAGAACGGCAAAAACTTTCCACTGGTTACGCCAATTACGCAGCGTCAAACTCATTTGCGATCGCTTTACCCCAGAAACCTTGCAATATATCTGCCCTGGGGCAAATACAGGGTTTCTGCGGGGTCAGCGAGTTATTAGCAATGCGTATGAGAGATTGAATTGTGGGAGTTAGTAGTTGGTTATTGGTCATTGTGTAGAGACGTTACATGTAACGTCTCTACACTCGTTTCCTCTTTCCGATGCAACCGAATCCCTAGAAAGACATCATATAAAAAGCTCCAAAAGTCTTTTCCTTGCCAGATACCTAGAGTTTGAGGACTGCCTTTGGCATCCAAAAGATGCTTGGTGGCATGGTATGCGGGTTGATATTTATACCAGGGAATTGAAGGCCATAGGTGATGGGTGAGGTGATAATTCTGTCCGCCGATCAATAGATTCAGTACCGGATTGGGATAAACTCTGGCATTTGTCCAACGCCCGCGATCGCTAAATGGACGATGGGGTAGATAATCAAAAAATAATCCTAAAGTTAGACCCACAATCGCAGTTGGGATAAACCAAAAATTGAGGATATAGCCCAAAAAGTGATATTGAATAGAAATGTAAAAAATTGCTGCGACAATTGCACGGCTAATAAACCACTCTAATAGTTCGTATTTTCGCCACAATCGCCGCTGAAAGAAAAATACTTCATGATAAAAGAAGCGAGCATTAATTAACCACAGAGGACCACCAGTAGAGACAAAATGATCTGGATCGTTTTCTGGGTCGTTGACATGGGCGTGGTGCTGTAGGTGTACCCGCGTAAATACGGGAAACGAAAAAGCTAACATCATGGCGCTGCCATGCCCTAAAATTGCATTGATAATTCGATTAGGATGGGCAGCTTGGTGGCAAGCATCATGAATCACAGTGCCAGACAGATGAATGGCAAGAACGTTAATTGTGAAGCAGCACCAGTGTTGCCACTCCCACAGCCAGTAACCGCAGTTGGATAATGCCAATAAGGTCATGGCTGCCAGAAACATCCACACATCGGGATTTATTTTCTCAGGAGGTGCTAAAAACTCCTTGGGAACTGTCAGTGGCTTCTTTGCCTCCGACGCGATCATCTTGACTCCTTTTGTTATCGGGTGTTGCAAATTATGTTGCAAATTATTATGGTACGTTCACTAGAATACTAAAGTTTTGTGTAGCATGAGTCATTTTGACTACTGCTACTAGCAATTTATTCTCTGGCGATCGGGTGATATACCGATCGCATTACGATCTGTAGTTTGTTATCCCCTTGAAAGTTGCCTTCATGCAGTCACTAGACTCCGTTCGTCGCACTAAAATTGTCGCTACCATTGGTCCCGCTACCAGTAGCCCAGAAGTCCTCAAAGCATTGATTGAGGCTGGAGCAACCACTTTGCGGCTGAATTTTTCCCACGGCACTCACGCCGACCACCAACGCAGTATTCGCCTGATCCGGCAGACCGCTTTTGAATTGGATCGTCCGGTTGGAATTTTACAAGACTTACAGGGACCGAAAATTCGCCTGGGTAAGTTTGAGACTGGCTCGATTCAAGTGGGTCGGGGCGATCGCTTTACTTTAACTAGCGATCGCATTATCGGGACTCAAGAGCGCAGTTGCGTGACTTATGACCTGCTAGCCGATGAAGTCCCTGTAGGAGCGTCAATTTTACTGGATGATGGACGAGTCGAAATGCTCGTGGAAGATGTCGATCGCAGCAATCGAGAATTGCATTGTTGCGTCACTGTCGGAGGCATTCTTTCTAATAATAAAGGGGTAAATTTTCCTGGGGTCTATCTATCCATCAAGGCAATGACAGATAAAGACCGCGAAGATTTACTCTTTGGTCTAGATCAAGGTGTAGATTGGGTCGCCCTTTCTTTTGTCCGCAATCCTCAAGATATTCTAGAAATTAAAGAAATTATTTCTAATGCAGGGAAGCAAGTGCCTGTAGTTGCCAAGATTGAGAAACACGAGGCGATCGATCAGATGGAGGCAATTTTGCCTCTGTGCGATGGTGTGATGGTGGCTAGAGGGGATTTGGGGGTAGAACTACCAGCGGAAGACGTGCCGATCTTGCAAAAGCGGTTGATCGTGACGGCAAATCGCTTAGGTATCCCAATTATCACGGCAACCCAAATGTTAGACAGCATGGTTCACAGTCCCCGACCGACTCGCGCTGAAGTATCGGATGTGGCAAATGCAATTTTAGATGGTACGGATGCAGTGATGCTGTCGAATGAGACGGCTGTGGGGAAATATCCGGTGGAAGCCGTGGCGACAATGGCAAAAATTGCCGTGCGGATCGAACAGGAACAGGCTCTAGCCTCACCTCCAGCTCATATCAAAGATGCGCGGCGATCGATCCCCAATGCGATCAGTCAAGCAGTAGGACAGATTGCCGAACAATTAGAAGCATCTGCAATTATGACGATGACGAAGACAGGTTCGACGGCGCGAAATGTGTCTAAGTTTCGACCTCAGACTCCAATTCTTGCCGTCACTCCCCATGTCGATATAGCCCGACAGCTACAAATGGTGTGGGGAGTTAGACCGCTACTGGTACTGGATTTAGCTTCAACGGGACAAACGTTTCAGTCGGCTCTTAATGTAGCGCTAGAGAAAAATCTCTTAACAGAAGGAGATTTGGTCGTGATGACAGCTGGGACGCTTCAGGGAGTATCGGGATCGACAGATTTGATTAAGGTGGAAGTGGTGACGGCTTTACTCGGTCAAGGGATTGGCATCGGTCAGGGTTCCGTCAGCGGTCGCGCTAGGGTAGCTCACGCCGGAATAGATGTGAGTAAGTTTAATCCTGGGGAAATATTGGTTGCGCCCCGCACTTCTGCCGATTTTGTCGATGCAATTCGCAAAGCCGCAGGGATTATCACTGAAGATGCGAGTCTTACCAGTCATGCTGCGGTCTTGGGTTTGCGTTTGGGGATTCCTGTCATTGTAGGAGTCAAACGCGCTACCGAAGTGATTCGGGATGGGGCAATTTTGACTTTAGATATGCAGCGAGGATTGATTTATTCTGGGGCGGTGGGGGGTTAAGTAGAAGAGGCGATCGCATCCTGTTTGAGAAATTGAGTTAAGGGTGCGATCGCATTTCATAGATAATCTTTCGTAAGACTCCTACTGATATCTCAGGAAGTCAATCAATCGTTACTTGAGGTTCCACATTTGCCTCTTAATTAGCCATTCTCCCGAGTCCTCTTGATGGAAAAGCCAAGTCTTCGTGGTTTTGTATGAATTTGTCGCCCCATCAGCGTAGGCGACAGTGTTCACATTGCCCTGCGCAATTCCATATACCCATCGATCGTCGATCCGTAGAGCATCAAGGGGTGTCAGCTGAACAGTCCATTTTGCAACGTCATAGTCCTTCTGTTCGCTCTTTGAAATCTCATCCGAACCGCGCTCAGGCTCCGATCCTGGTGGAATCCGAATCGCATCTGTAGCGAATAGCTTCCGATAGGCTGTCGAATCGTTGGCGCTCACAGCTGCCTGATACTTTTCACACATTGCCTTGAGAACCTCGTTCGCGTCAATCATAGTTCGCTCCTTGGTTAGGTTGCTCTTTCCTATTCCACAGCAGGTGAGCAGTATTGGTATAACCGAAGCCAACTTCTCGCACCGGATCTCATGGCAGCATCTCCGTGCAGCTGAATATCGTCGAACTTATCGACGCAAGACTAGTTTTGAGTCAAAACTGAGTGAGATCGCTATGCGTCCTTGTTGGAGCGAGTAATTAGAATAAACTCCACAAAAGTTACTCAAACTAAATACTTAACTGCCACCAGCGTGACATATTTATATTTTTATACTACTTAATTCGTAGCGGTTTTCGCAATAGTAAATTACAAATCTTTGAGAACATTAAACTGAATCGAAATATTGGGTAAAGCGATCGCATATTCTGATTACTTTGATTTTAAGGATAGGCGATCGCACGGTCTATTAGGCACTCACCCTGTTTCAGCTTCTCGACTAAAATAGCCGTTACTTTGGCTTCCTTCGGTCAGTCCAATGCACTAGGGATGACTAGCTTTCGCCAATTGCTCAGTTAGTTCTCGATCTTCTTGTTTGTAGATCGCATTTTCTTTTTGAATAAAGATGTTGGCTAAAGCATTATAGGCTTCAGCCCATGCTGCAATAACCTCATCAGTTGCGGCATCTTGCAAAACATCTTTCATCGCCTGCAACAGCTTTTCACCAATCAGTGGATATTGCTCTGGTAGTATGCGAGTTTCTACATGACGATGGGCAATTTTATCTACTGCCGTAGCTAACTCATCTAGGCGGTCAATATGAGTTGCATAGGCGTAAACAGCCGCAGCTAACTTGCGTGCTTGTCCGCCACCGTCTAGATGCTGCATCCAAGTCGTTTCAAAGCTGCGTTTATAGTCAGGTCGTTCTTCAAATGCAATTTGATACATCCGCCTGGTAATTTCTTCACCTTTTTCTTTAATAATTGGTGCAGTTGCTTTAACAATTTCAATCGTTTTTTGACTAACCATTGTTTAAAGTTCTCCTCTTACAATAGAGACTGTTGGCAACCTAAGAGATAACTATTAATACAATTGACTTTTTCTGTCTCATACCTTCAACATAGTTCTGACACTAAATTGTGCGATCTAACTTCCAGAGCTATGTAACTAGATTGCTACATCACTCGTATAATATAATACAATATTATTGGCTTTATTAAGCAGAGAACTGCAACGTGACATAGCCAGCAGCCATGTTAATTTCTTTTCTTGTTTTAGAGCTAATTGACAATACTTAATGATAGGGTCGAGGGGTGCGTATTCCACTCGACCCTTGAGTTTTTGTTAGCTCTAAATTACACTGGATGAAAATAGAAAGCTAAGCCCAAGACTGCATAGGTTGCTAATAGCAAAGTTCCTTCTAACCAGTTAGAACGTCCATCTAAACTAATCAGATTTGCGACTAACACAGCGATCGCTACAGCTACGGCTTCAAAAGGATTGAAATCTAAATCCATTGGCTGTCCGATTACCTGTCCGACAATTACCAACACAGGAGCCATAAACAATGCTACCAAAAGGCTCGAACCCATTGCGATCGAGACGGACAAGTCCATATTATTTTTGACCGCAACTCGCACTGCTGTCACGTATTCTGCCGCACCACCAACTAGAGGTAACAGCACCACACCTGTAAATAAAGGAGTTAACCCCAATCCAGCGGTAGCTTCCTCCACCTGACCGACAAACAACTCTGACTCGTAAGCAACAGCAAGCGTGGCGGCGGCTAGAACGCCAACCCACAGCCAGAGATTAGGTTTATGGGTAGACGATTCAGACTTGGGTTGAGCTTCATTTTCCAAATCTACCAATCCCACGTCGTATAGATAGCTGTGGGTTTTTAACGAAAATAGCAGCGTCATTCCGTAAACAAGAATTAACACGACTGCGGCTGCAATGGAGAGATTTTTAATCGCTACTGGTTCTATGCCGCTAGAAGTTTCAATCACCAGTGTCGGTAGAATAATTGCGATCGCGGCTAGTGTCATGGAAGAACCATTCACCCGCGCTACCACAGGTTGAAAATCCTGTTCTTTGTAACGCAAACCTCCCAACAACATCGCCAAACCCATAGCTAGGAGTAGATTGCTGATAATACTACCCGTAATACTGGCTTTGACAATATCAACCAATCCTTCTTTAAGGGCAACTAGGGCAATAATTAGCTCTGTGGCATTGCCGAATACGGCATTTAACAACGCACCAATTGAGGAACCCGTAACAATCGCTACTTCCTCCGTCGCCGTACTCAGCCAAATTGCTAAAGGGACGATTGCGATCCCTGACGTGATAAATATTGTTAGCGATCCCCACTCTAAATAACGAGCTGCGATCGAGATGGGAATGAAAACCAACAATCCAAGCGAGATAATATTCTTGATTGACATGAGGGATTATCCGATACCGTCAATTACGGGGTGGAAATAAAACGCCAACCCCAACACTGCATATGCAGCTAACAGCAATGTACCCTCTAACCAGTTCGAGCGACCATCGGAACTAATAGAATTTGCAATTAATACCGATACTGCTACTGCTACCAGTTCAAACGGATTGAAGTTGAGATCCATTGGCTGTCCCAACACCCAGCCAGTTATCACTAGTACGGGAGCGACAAATAACGCAATCTGCAAGCTCGATCCCAAAGCAACAGATACCGAAAGATCCATTTTGTTTTTCATCGCTACGGTAACGGCTGTAGCGTGTTCTGCGGCATTACCGATAATTGGGACTAGAACCACCCCTGTAAACAAAGCTGTTAAACCTAGCTGGGATGTCGCAACTTCTAAAGCATCAACTAGCAATTCTGATTCCACTGCCACGAGAATCGTCGCCCCTAATAATACTCCCACCCATACCCACAACTTAGATTTTGCCTCTTCTGCATCATCTTCACTTGGTTCGGCTGCTGCTACTCCGGCATCGTAGAGATAGACATGAGTTTTCATCGAAAACACCAATGTCATTATGTACACTGCCATCAAGACGATCGCGATCGCAATGGAAAGATGTTGAATTGTAGCTTCGCTAATCCCGCTAGAGGTAAAGTCTACAGCCGTGGGGATCAAAATGGCGATCGCGGCTAAATTCATCAAAGAAGCATTCACCCGCGCTACCACAGGCTGAAACTCCTGTTCTTTGTAACGCAACCCTCCCAGCAGCATCGATAAACCCATCACCAGCAGCAAGTTACCGATAATCGATCCTGTGATACTGGCTTTCACCACATCAACCAATCCAGCATTGAGCGCCACGATCGCGATAATTAACTCAGTGGCATTACCAAAAGTCGCATTCAACAACCCGCCTAAAGTTGGACCCACAACTACTGCAAGTTCTTCAGTTGCACTTCCCATCCAAGCCGCCAGCGGTAGAATAGCCAACCCTGCCGTAATAAATACTGTCAACTCTCCCCACTCTAGTATGTGAGCGGCGATCGACACTGGGACAAATAGCAGTAGGACTGAAAACAGAATATTTTTTCCTGACATTAGCACACTGAATTAGAGGTACAACCGATTGTAGGTGGAGGTTGTTGGTTGTTGGGAATGGGTAATTCGTCATAAATTCTGCACGGGCGGGTTTTGTAAGTAGATTGCTGGTTATAGGCGTGAATTTTTTGCTAAACCCGCCCCTACGACAACTGATAACTGATTTGTAACTAAACCTATAGATTCGTGAACCGATCCCCAAAGCTAGTTGCAAAAATATTAAGCCAATCTTAAATAAACCTAAACTTGCAGTTTAATAAGATCGAGTGCGATCTCTTGCTGAGGAGCAAGGTCAAGCTAGGGTGCGACTGACTTCAACAGATGCCATCAGTTACGATTTACCGCCCAGCTATCTCGATCTCTGCTTCATTTGAGTTTTAATCTAGAGTCTTAAGTACGTTATTTCACATAGCTACTCCTTTGAGCAATGTAGGGTAGCAGATTGTAGAGCTTGTAAAAATTAATTTGTAATTTGGATATAACTTTCATGACCTCTGCTGCCGATCTTCCAGCTGCTGAATCAAATTTTTCGCTCGATCGCGATGCCAAGCATCAAGTAAGTCTCAATCCCCTGCAAACGGCTACAGGTGTATACGTGACCGTTCACGGTCATTTCTATCAGCCACCTCGCGAGAATCCTTACTTAGATGCGATCGAGCGTCAGCCTAGTGCTGCACCCGCTCACGACTGGAACGAACGCATCCACCATGAATGCTATCGTCCAAATGCTTTTGCCAGGGTATTGAACGATCGCGGTGAAGTTTTGGGGATCGTTAACAACTACGAGTATTTCAGCTTCAATTTCGGTTCTACGCTGCTGTCTTGGTTAGAGCGGTACGATTTAGAGGTGTATCAGCGGATAATTGAAGCAGACCGCAATAGTTGCGCTCGTCTTAACGGTCACGGGAATGCGATCGCTCAAGTTTACAATCACATCATTCTACCTCTAGCTAACGAACGAGACAAATACACTCAAATCCGTTGGGGTATAGAAGATTTTCGCTCCCGGTTTGGACGCGCTCCCGAAGGGATGTGGTTGGCGGAAACTGCGGTAGACTATCCCACCTTAGAGGCTTTGGTAGCAGAGGGAATTCGCTTCATCATCCTCGCTCCCTCCCAAGCCCAACGCTGTCGAACGATCCCCACAGACGAACAGCCAGTAACTCAGTGGCACGAAGTTGGGGGTAGCCAGATCGATCCCACTCGTCCCTATCGTTGCTATTTGAAATCGTCAAATGTAGAGACGTTACATGTAACGTCTCTACAAGAAACCCCATACATAGATATCTTCTTCTACGATGGTCCAATTTCGCGGGACATGGGTTTCAGCGATGCACTCAGCAATTCCCATCAGTTTATCGGACGGATGGGACTGGCAATTCGCGGGGATCGCCGTCCCGCACAGTTAATTTCTGTTGCTACAGATGGTGAAACTTTCGGACATCACAAAGGTGGTACGGAAAAAACCTTCGCCTATGCCTTTACAGAAGAATTTCCCCGCCGAGGTTGGACGGTAACGAACTACGCCCATTATCTCAGCCTCGATCCGCCAACTTGGGAAGTAGAACTCAAGCCCGTCACTGCTTGGAGTTGTTCGCATGGTGTAGACCGCTGGCAAGATGATTGTGGTTGCGGTGGTGGTGGTGAGTGGCATCAAAAATGGCGGCGACCCCTACGCAACGCCCTTGATTGGCTGCGCGATCGCTTAATTGATGTTTACGAAACTGCTGCTAAAAGTTTATTCTGCGATCCCTGGTTAGCACGGGATGAATATATTCAAGTCATTCGCGATCGCTCGGTGGCTAATGTCGAGCGTTTCCTTTCTCATCATCAATCCCATTCGCTGACGGACTCAGAACGAGTCGATGCTCTGCGGTTATTGGAGATGCAGCGCCATGCCTTGTTAATGTATACGAGTTGCGGTTGGTTCTTTGAAGAAATTTCCCGTCCCGAAGGCACGCAAATTTTGCGTTATGCTGCTAGAGCTTTGGAACTTGCCGAAGATGTGGCAGGCGTGCAACTGGAAAAAGAATTTATCAACCATCTCAGCCTTGCTCCTAGTAATGTCGAGTTTTTCGGTCATGGGGCGGAAGTTTACCGTCAACTGGTGTTAACTGCTCAAGTTAACTTTCAGCAAATTGCCGCTCAATATGCCATTACGTCCTTATTTAGGAAACAGGAAATCGGCTCTAACGGTCAACGGTCAACGGTCAACAGCCAACTGGATCGCTTTTCTACAACCCACTGCCCGCTGCCTACTCCGCATATCTATTGCTATACAGTCAATCAGCTAGACTACCAATGGCAGCGCGTCGGTACGCTGACTCTAGCCGTAGGGCAATTGGAACTCACGTCAGAAATTACCTGGGAGAAGGAAGAGTTGGTGTTTGCCGTGTTGCATCTCGGTGGCTGGGATTTTCATTGCTGCATTCAGCCATTTACAGGGCGGCGATCGTACAACCAGATGAAAGAGCAAGTGTTTGAGTCTTTGCAACAAGCTAGCGCCGCCCATGCAATTCAGAAGATGATTCAAATATTTGGCGATCGCTCGTTCAATTTGCAAGATTTAATTGCGGAAGAACGTCACCGGATCGTCCAGATGTTAAGTCAGGAAAGCTTGACACGGTTAGATTTGCTCTACACCCAAGTTTACCGCGATAACTATGGGGTACTCATGGCTTACCACCGCGATTACTTACCCGTACCCCAAGAATTGCAAGTTGCGGCTGAGATTGCTTTGGGTAGTCGCTGTTTAGATTTGGTGCGATCGCTATGTGAAGAAATTGGGGATCGTGACACTTGGGAACACTGGGCAGAATTAGAAGCAGTCGCTACAGAAGCTAACTTGTTACGCTGTCAGTTGAAGTTACCAGAAGTTAAACAGAGTCTAGAACAGCTGATGCTGCGATCGCTCTGGCAACTATTACACGGTAATGTTGCTGTAGAAGACATTCAAAAAATCGAGCGCGCGATCGATCTTGGTTATCAGCTCAATCTCGGTTTATCATTGGCACGCGTCCAAGAAGTTTACTGCCGCTGTCTGCACAGTCAAATTATCCCGCAGTGTCGCCAAACTCTTGACGGTGACGCAGAAAGTCGAAATGGCGATCGTCCGATGTGGGATTTGACCCAATTACGCTATCTATTGAGGTTGGGGCAGAAATTATCTGTAGATGTTGGCGGCTGGTTGGATCGAATTGGGTAGTGGCGAGATTGGGATAAGATGGCATACGTTGGTAGGGGCGCACAGCTGTGCGCCCCTACTACAGGTCTTGTATCTCATCCGGTTGAAAATCACGATCGAAGATCGCATCTCTACCCAGGCAAGAAATTTCTCCTTAAGATCGAAGGAGAAATTTCTTGACATCTGGGCATGAAGCGCATAGTACTGATCGCTGGGTTTGAATCTTTCAACGCTGACTTGTACCGCCAAGCGGCAGATTTGGCACGTTCCCGCTGCCCAGAATTAGAAATTTGCGTATTTAGCGATCGCGATATTTCTACCAAACCTACAGAAATAGAGGCTGCACTCGATAACGCTGATGTTTTCTTCGGTAGCTTGCTATTTGACTACGATCAAGTTTTGTGGTTGCGCGATCGCCTCACCGCGATCCCGATTCGCTTGGTATTTGAGTCAGCCTTGGAATTAATGAGTTTAACCAAACTCGGTGCATTTGCGATCGGTGACAAACCCAAGGGAATGCCCAAGCCAGTTAAATTTATTCTGGATAAATTTAGTCAAGGACGAGAAGAAGACAGACTTGCAGGATATATCAGCTTTTTGAAAGTGGGACCAAAACTATTGAAATACGTCCCAGTTCAAAAAGTGCAAGATTTACGCAACTGGTTAATTATCTACGGCTATTGGAATGCGGGTGGTGCGGATAATGTTGCGGCACTATTTTGGACGCTAGCCGAAAAATATTTAGGGTTAAGAATAGGTGATATTCCTCCCCCGATCGAAACACCCAATATGGGGTTATTACACCCCGATTATTCAGGATTTTTCACCTCACCCCGCGAATATATAAATTGGTATCAAAAATGTAGAGAGGTTACATGTAACGTCTCTACACAACCAATCGTCGGAATTTTACTTTACCGCAAACACGTCATCACCAAACAACCTTATATTCCCCAATTAATTCGCTATTTTGAACGGGCAGGATTAATCCCTTTACCAATTTTTATTAACGGTGTAGAAGGACACGTTGCAGTCAGAGATTGGATGACGACAACTTATGAAACCGCACAAAGACAGCTAGGAAATGTCGAAACTCCTTCTTTATCGAGTGAAGCTGTTACAGTCGATGCAATCGTTTCTACTATTGGCTTTCCTTTGGTAGGTGGTCCGGCGGGTTCGATGGAAGCTGGACGACAGGTAGAAGTTGCTACACGCATTCTCAGCGCCAAGAATGTACCCTATATCGTTGCTGCACCACTCTTAATTCAAGACATCCATTCTTGGACGCGCCAAGGAATCGGGGGCTTGCAAAGTGTCGTATTATATGCACTACCAGAACTCGACGGCGCGATCGATACCGTGCCTTTAGGTGGCTTGGTGGGAGAAAAGATCTATCTGATCCCCGAACGAGTCCAGCGTTTGGTAGCAAGGTTGCACAAATGGATTGTTTTGCGTCAGAAACCTGCGGCTGAAAGGAAAATAGCCATTATTCTCTATGGTTTTCCCCCTGGTTACGGAGCTACAGGGACGGCAGCCTTATTAAACGTACCGCGATCGCTGCTGAAATTTCTCCAAGCTTTAAAAGATCGAGGCTATACCGTTGGAGACTTACCGGAAGACGGGGAAGAATTGATCCGGTGGGTAAAACAGGCAGATGAAAATATTCCTGTAGGGGCGCACAGCCGTGCGCCCCTACAATCTATCGTTCCAACCGATGCGCCCCTACAAAATACCGTTCCCACGCAGAGGTTAGAAAAATGGCTTGGTTACTTGCAAACATCTCGAATTGAGAAACATTGGAAATCTCTGTCCGGTAGCGGTATTAAAACTTACGGTGATGAGTTACTTGTGGGTGGAGTACAGTTAGGTAATGTTTGGATTGGCGTACAACCGCCTTTAGGTATTCCTGGCGATCCGATGCGGTTGATGTTCGATCGCGATTTAACTCCCCATCCTCAATATGCAGCTTACTACAAATGGTTGCAACAAGAATTTCAAGCAGATGCAGTGATTCATTTTGGAATGCACGGGACGGTGGAATGGTTGCCTGGTTCTCCTTTGGGAAATACAGGCTATTCTTGGTCGGATATTTTGTTAGGAAATCTGCCCAATTTGTATATCTATGCTGCGAATAATCCCTCTGAGTCAATTTTGGCAAAGCGGCGAGGATACGGTACGATTATTTCTCATAACGTTCCTCCTTACGGTCGGGCAGGCTTATACAAAGAGTTAGTAGCATTGCGCGATTTAATTGCTGAATATCGCGAAGATCCAGAGAAGAACTATGCTTTGAAAGAAGCAATTTGTAAGAAAATTGTAGATACGGGAATTAATACAGATTGTCCCTTGGCAGAAGCAAAGCATTTAGGGATTGCTTTTACTCCTGAGAACGCCCGGTTATTTAGTAAAGTCGTCTTCGATCGCTATTTATTACAGGTATACGAGTATTTACAAGTATTAGAGAACCGCCTATTTTCCAGCGGATTGCACGTTTTAGGAGAACCGCCGAACGCCGAACAATTAGCAAGTTATCTGCAAGCATATTTTGGCGAAGAATTATCAGCAGATGCGGTAGACGCGATCGCAAATGGGAAAATTGTAGGGGCGGGTTTAGCCCAAGATTCACAGCCAAAACGAGACGGCTTTCCTCAAAACCCGCCCGTCAATGCGATCGCACAATTAGAAGAAGCGTTACAAATCCGCGATTTATTGATGCAAACGGATGAGGAATTAACCAATTTACTACGCGGACTCAATGGTGAGTACATCCCTCCTGCACCTGGAGGCGATCTGTTGCGGGATGGTATGGGTGTGTTACCTACAGGACGCAACATTCACGCTTTAGATCCCTACAGAATGCCTTCACCTGCGGCATATGAAAGAGGAAAGGCGATCGCGCAAAATATTATCAGCCAACATCTACAAGAACATGGGGCATATCCCGAAACCGTGGCGGTGATGTTATGGGGACTGGATGCAATTAAAACGCGGGGCGAGTCTTTAGGAATTTTACTGGAATTAGTCGGCGCGGAACCCATCAAGGAAGGTACGGGGCGAATCGTTCGTTATGGATTGAAGCCGCTTGCCCAAGTGGGACATCCTCGGATTGACGTGTTAGGCAATCTTTCCGGCATATTTCGCGATAGCTTTGTCAACATTATCGAATTACTCGACGATCTATTCCAACGGGCGGCTATGGCAGAGGAATCGGAGACAGAAAATTTCATCCGCAAGCACTATTTAGCCTTACAAGCGCAGGGCGTAGAAAATCCGTCGGCGCGGCTATTTTCCAATCCCGCAGGTGATTTTGGTTCGATGGTAAACGAACGAGTCACGGATGGAAATTGGGAATCGGGGGATGAGTTAGGTAATACTTGGCGCGATCGCAATGTATTTAGTTATGGTAGACAAGATAAGGGACGGGCTAGACCGGAAGTCTTGACGCAATTGTTGCAAAAGTGCGATCGCATCGTTCAAGAAATCGATTCTGTAGAATACGGTCTGACGGATATTCAGGAATATTATGCTAATACGGGTGGTTTGAAAAAGGCAGCGGAAAAGCAGCGGGGGAAAAAAGTGACTGCTAGTTTTGTCGAAAGTTTTTCTCAAGATACCACTCCGCGCAATTTGGACGATTTACTGAGAATGGAATACCGCACCAAATTACTCAATCCTAAATGGGCGGAGGCAATGGCGAATCAAGGTTCGGGAGGTGCGTTTGAAATTTCTCAACGCATGACAGCTTTAATTGGTTGGGGTGGGACTGCCGATTTTACCGATGATTGGGTTTACGACCAAGCCGCCGATACTTACGTTCTAGATGCAGAGATGGCAGAAAAGTTACGCAAGGCAAATCCCGAAGCTTTTCGTAATATTGTTGGTAGAGCGATCGAAGCACACGGACGCGGTTTTTGGAATGTCGATTCTGAAAAGTTGGAAAAATTACGCCAGTTGTATGAAATGACAGAAAATGAATTAGAAGGAGTAAATCAGTAAAGAGTGGTGCGTGGTGCGTGGTGCGTGGTAGAAATACAAATGACAAATGACAAATTGCTATTCTGAAAAGGGACTATGAGAAATCATGTCATCAAAACTAGGACAATTGAAGCCGTGAATATGACATTTGCCTAAGTCGGCTAACCAGGTGAAAGCTACTACTTCTGGTTTGCGTTTCACTTGCGAGACGAGCAAATCTGTAAGCGATTTATTTACATTTAAGCGGGGATATGCATCTATTACCTGCTCTACTATTTCAGAGGAAATTTCTGGCAAACGCAACCCAAATACATCTGCTCCAGCACCTAAATGAACTAAAGCAATTTCTGGCTGTTTGCGGGAAGCAATACCAATTGAAGTATGTAAGGCGATCGCATCCCAAATCATTTCTGCTTTTTCTGTTGATAACCCATGTTCTACCAGAAATGTTCTGGCTGCATCAGCACCATCTACCTCAAATCTTTGGTTGCTATCAAATCGTTCGGTTAAGCCAAGATCGTGCATTACTGCGCCTAAATAAAGTAACTCGCGATCGTATTTAAGTCCATCTCGTTGCGCGATCGCCTCTGCAAATAAATAGGTGCGAATGCAGTGATTATACAAAAACTTGGGTGATACTTCAGCCACCAATTGAGTTGCTTTTTTCGCTAATGCACTATCTGGAATTGATAAGTCTTTCATGAGATTATATGAATCATTCATTCAAAGTTGATTGATTTGTAAGCCGCGTGCAACTCCCTATTACCTATTATCCATTACCTCCTTCATAAACTGCTGCCAAACATCATCAGGAACCCAAAGTTTATACAAGTCTATTTGTGCTGGTTCTTCATCTATATTTTGATAAATTTGACGATAGAGATACATAAATGCAGAAACGCGAAAATTACCTGCACAGTGGACAAAAACAGGGCGATCGCTATTAGCTTGCATGACTTGAGCAAAGCGATCGAATTCTTCTAAAGTTGGTTTATTCCAAATGACGGGAATGTGAACGTACTCCATACCCAGAGACTCCACAAGTGCTGCTTCGTTCGGTAATGTAGTTTCAAATTTTTCGAGTGGAGCAAGATTAATTAGCACTTGATAACCCGCTTCTTTAATTGCTGCTATTTGTGACTCAGTTGGTTGTCCTGATGTAGCAATTAAATCTGAAATTTGGAGATAATTAAAAATATCTTCAAGTTTCTCGCCCATGACATTCACACCTAAGTTTGTACTAACAACCATTTTCAGAAGACTGTAAATAGTCTTTACTGGATTTGTGACTCTCATATGTTCTAGAACATGTCTATTTAAGTTACGAACACTCGTGAAGGTAGTCATTAGTCATGTGTCACAGCAGTCTCTTCCACATCTGATTTGCCAGATATAATCTGCCAGATACGATGAACCAAAGTTGTAGATATAGAAAATAGCGTGAATCCAAACAAGGGATGAAGTACGCCTAGAGGGAAGGGTGACTTCAAATGAATTGTGAGAAATTGTAGCCCTAGCAATATTGGCATACTTGTTGTCAAACTCCGCACTCGACGCGAGTATGGAACTAAGTACACCCACACCAATAAAACTAAAGACAATCCACTATAACCACGCACCAGCCACACATGGACATTCCACCACTGAGGACTGTAGAAATAGGCGAGTCCAACGGTTAACACTTGGATAGTCAGGCAAAGGTTAAAAAGTACTGCAACTGTATAAAAACCGATTTGATTCCAGCGTCGAGATGCTGTCGGCGCAAAATTGAAATTAGAACTGAGTGCCATGCTAAAGTTTTCCTTGAGGGGAATCGAGAAGAGATTGACTGTCACTGAAGCTAAGATAATATTGCTCTCCCAATTGCATCTAGTCCTCGATCGGGTACAGTTTGCACTCACAATGATGAGAGATTCTTTACAATCTTTATTAACGGCGATCGCTCAGGCGCAAAATCTTCCAGAAGTACACCAGCGTGTCATGGTAACAGTCAGCGAGTACTTTGCAGCCCGCCGCTGTAGGCTATTTTTCTTTGATGAACTTTCCTCTGTCGATCCCAAGTGGCAAGGTATTCTCAAATTCGCTACATCGGTAGAATACAATCCAGTTTTACGCTACTTGGTCGAACACCACGCACCCGTACATGAAGCATTAGTCGTGTCACCTAAAGCCTGGAGAGCAATTTGTCCCCGCGCCGATCATTGGCATGTCATGACAGGACCAATTGTCTGCAACAGCCAGCTAGTGGGTGGAATTGGATTGACTCGCGAACGGGGCAATCTTGCCTTTACCACTCAAGATTTAACCGATCTGGGTGCAATTTGTTTGCATTTATCTACTCGCATGGCAACAATGCGATCGCCTTCTGTTAGCTGCCATTTAGAGATAGATCGATCTAAATCCAGCGCTGACAATTCTCTTCGTCTTACGCCGCGTGAAATTCAAATAGCCGATTTAGTGGCTCAAGGATTGACAAATGCCGAAATTGGCACGCAACTTTGGATTACTGAAAATTCTGTCAAACAAGCGCTCAAACGTATATTTCGCAAATTGAATGTCTCATCCCGCGCTCAAATGGTGGCACAATTACAAAATGCCCTATCTAGGGCATTCTGATGGCTGAGTTGCTAGTCATCAAGCGAGTCGGGTTCTTGCTGCACAATTCTGTCATACAGCGGTTGAAAGCTAAACCAGCCGATATGGTGAGAACCTACTTGGCTGTGGGCAGTACTTGCTTGTTGAGGATCGATGACGCGAGGCATACCAGCGGCTTCTGCCATGAGTTGCGCTTGACAGGAACGATCCATTGTAATGAACCACCAAGCTGCTTCGTCTACTGTTTCTCCTACAGTCAGTAAACCGTGATTTCTCAGAATAATGGCTTTGTTTTGTCCTAGAGTTTGGGCAATGCGTTTGCCTTCGGCTGGATCGAGTACGACTCCGGTATAGTCGTCAAATAAGCTGTGGTCTTGGTAGAAAGCACAAGCATCCTGAGTGAGGGGATCGAGGAGGCGACCGAGGCTAGACCAGCTTTTACCGTAGAGAGAGTGGGCGTGGGCGGCGGCGACGATATCGGGACGGGCGGCGTGAATTTGAGAATGGATGGCGAAGGCGGCTGCGTTAACTGGTTTGTTGCCTTCTACAACTTCACCTTTGTCGTTGACGAGAATCAAATCTCGCGCGCGAATCTGTCCGAAGTGCATTCCAAAGGGATTGACCCAAAAGCAATTGCGGTATTCAGGATCGCGGACTGTGATGTGTCCGGCGATACCCTCATCAAAGCCGTAGTGAGAGAAGAGGCGGAAAGCAACCGCTAAGCGTTGTTTGCGATCGCGACGTTCTTCTGCAACTGTGGCAAAAGTTGGTGGTACTGGCATCTGAGGAATTGATGTGGATACTGTCATGCGATCGCCTCCTTTATTTATAGCCATACCCGCACAAATTAACTAACTCTATTTTACCGTTCAGAAACAATTTATTAGTGTATTTCTCAATCTTTTGTATAGAAAATTACAGAGATTTTAAACCTACATGGGATATTTTTGATCTAACTTTTTTGGAAAAGTATTAGCTTTGATTGTTCCTTGTAATTCGAGCTCGGCTATTTTTTCGACTAAATCTTATTAATTTCAGAATGAATATGAGATTAAAGCAAGTCAAACAGATAGATTTATTAGTTTGTATAGGCTTTACGATTTTAGTTTTTCTCTTACGGTTGCCAGCCTTCTTTGAGTTTGGGATCAACAACAACGGTGATGAAGGTTTGTACTTTTTGATAGCCAGAGATTTTCTGGCGGGTAAACTTCCTTATACAGAAATTTGGGACAACAAACCCATTGGGATATACCTAATTTATTGTCTGGGTATAATTCTATTCGGCAATTCAGTTTTTTCAACAGCTATTATGGCTTGTTTGGCTGTTGCACTGACCTGCTTTCTCTTATATAAGTTTGGTACATTACTGGGTAACGGTCAGCGTCAACTTGGATTAATAGCAGGTTTGCTTTACGCTACTTTTTCAACAGGGAACGATGAACTTGCCGCTAATACAGAAATATTTTTTGCCGTTTTTACCACATTCTCATTTTACCAGTTATTTCAAATAAATACTGAGGGTTCAGTGCGCCGCAATTTCCTACGGCTATTTACTATTGGTTTGGCAATGGGAATAGCACTATCAATTAAGCAAGTCGTGATATTTGAGTTCATTGCTATTGTAATTTTAACGGCGATTGCTTTGCGGTTTTTGCCACCAAAAACTAAAAAGTATCGATTCAAACACCTTTGGCGAAGCTACGTGTTTCTGCTTTCTGGTTTTATCCTTCCTACTATCTTAATCGCAGTTTATTTTTGGATTAACGGTCACTTCAACGATTATGTATCTGCTAATTTCACAGCTAACTTATTGCGTGTCACTGGGGAGAGAGTGACATTGGCAAGCTTGGATCGGGATTGACAATTCAAATTAAGAGGAACTTATTTCTATTATTGGGTTTATTCGCGACACCTCTTTATATGAGAACAATTGGTAGACATAATTTAGGCGAGAATAAAAAGCTAGTTTATATACTTGTGTGGATATTTGCAGCCATTCTTGGTGTTTCTTCTCCTAAAAGCTTTTATGCAAACTATTTTATTCAAGTTTTACCTTCTTTGGCTTTGCTCAATGCTTATTTAATTAACAATATAGTTTTAAAAATCAATAAATTTACGAATTTTAAAAACATTCTTTTATTGACTTTCATCTTAGTAACGCCGATATTTAATAATTTATATCCTCAAATTCAACTCAGCGGAAAGTATATATAC
>NZ_PYCI01000050.1:0-42562 GCF_003015105.1 Chroococcidiopsis sp. CCALA 051
AACGAGGGCATCCGTGCTTGGATGGCTCCTCAAGACCAACCCCACGAAAACTTCGAGTTCCCTGAGGAGGTTCTACCCCGTGGAAACGCCCTATAATTCATCGTTTAATCGCGGCTTGACCTTAGGTGGCGGTCGCGACCAAGAATCTTCAGGATTTGCTTGGTGGGCTGGTAATGCCCGATTAATCAACTTATCTGGTAAACTGTTGGGCGCTCACGTTGCCCACTCAGGTTTGATTGTTTTCTGGGCAGGAGCAATGACTTTATTTGAAGTCGCTCACTTCATCCCAGAAAAACCAATGTACGAGCAAGGTTTAATCTTGCTACCTCACCTGGCATCTCTCGGTTGGGGTGTAGGTCCTGGTGGAGAAGTCATCGATACTTTCCCTTACTTCGTCGTTGGCGTATTACACCTGATCTCTTCCGCCGTGTTGGGATTTGGTGGAATTTACCACGCGATTCGCGGTCCAGAAACTTTAGAAGAGTACTCCTCTTTCTTTGGTTACGACTGGAAAGATAAGAACAAAATGACCAGCATCATTGGTTTCCACCTGATTATTTTGGGATGTGGAGCCTTGTTGCTGGTACTGAAAGCCATGTTCTTTGGCGGTTTGTACGACACCTGGGCTCCTGGTGGTGGAGACGTTCGCGTCATCTCTAACCCCACCCTCAACCCCGCAGTTATCTTTGGTTATTTACTGAAGTCTCCTTTTGGCGGCGAAGGCTGGATTGTCAGCGTCAACAACTTAGAAGATGTTGTCGGCGGTCACATCTGGGTTGGTTTGACTTGTATCGCTGGCGGGATCTGGCACATTGTCACCAAGCCTTTTGCTTGGGCGCGTCGTGCTTTCATCTGGTCTGGTGAAGCATACCTCTCCTACAGTTTGGGTGCTTTATCCCTGATGGGCTTTATCGCCTCCTGTATGGTTTGGTACAATAACACCGTTTATCCCAGCGAATTCTACGGTCCTACTGGTCCAGAAGCTTCTCAAGCTCAAGCTTTGACTTTCTTGATCCGCGACCAACGCTTGGGTGCTAACGTCGGTTCCGCTCAAGGTCCTACAGGTCTAGGTAAATACTTGATGCGCTCTCCTACAGGAGAAATCATCTTTGGTGGTGAGACAATGCGCTTCTGGGATTTCAAAGGTCCTTGGTTAGAGCCACTACGCGGTCCCAACGGTCTTGACTTAGAAAAGATCAAGAACGACATTCAGCCTTGGCAAGCACGACGTGCTTCTGAGTACATGACTCACGCACCTCTGGGTTCTCTAAACTCTGTGGGTGGTGTGGCTACGGAGATTAACTCCTTTAACTATGTATCTCCTCGCGCTTGGCTGGCGACTTCTCACTTCGTACTAGGCTTTTTCTTCCTAGTCGGTCACTTATGGCACGCCGGTCGCGCTCGCGCTGCGGCTGCTGGTTTTGAGAAAGGTATTAACCGCGAATCTGAACCAGTAATGGCTATGGGCGAATTAGACTAAAACAATATTTGGGGTTGGAGTTAAGCTCCACCCTAAATTGATAAGGCTCCTGCGTTAGAGCGGGAGCCTTTCGCATGGCACGAGTTTTATGACAGAATCTTTTATATGGTGCAAAAAAAGCTACGCTAGCGAGGTGCGATCGCAGTTATTGCTTCTTGCTCGCTCAAATCTCAGTTGATGGTGACGACCATGCCAGACTCAAACTTAACCGATCGCCTACAATGGACGACTGAAGCCCAAATTAAGTTAAAAAAGATTCCCTTTTTCGTCCGCTCTCAGGCAATCTCGCGCATAGAACAGTTGACGCGATCGCGGGGTTTAGATATTGTGACAGCAGAGATTGTCGAACAAGCCAGGTTAGAGTTTGGGCAATAAGAAACCTAGCTCGATCTTAGGGTTTGTGAGTGCGATCGCGCTTTTCCTTCAAGCTCTCGCTATTTTGCTGCCAAGTGCATTTTTTGACATGCGTTACCTTCTTTGCGGTTTCACGACTAGCTAACGCAGTATGAGCAATACAAGCAGTAGTACAACTAACAATAATCATTTTTGCTTCTTACTTTTAAGAGAAATATATATCCTTTTACTATTCTATAGATTCTGTTGTAACCGATTCTTTGCTACTTGATTGTTGTGCAATTAAATAGTATTCTTTAAAAAAGCAACGTGTTTATAGAATAGAGTATTTTTCAATCTAACTAATGAATTAGGGTAGCAGTAATAAGTAATAAGTTAAAAAAAGCTTTCGGATGCACTGAGACAAACTCCTCTGTCGCTCTCTGACTATCTCGATTGCGTTTAAAAGTGTGTGGAGTTAAAATTTCTAATCTTTGATTATGAATAACCGCGCAGTTTACTAGGTAGTTTATCACTCTAAGGTGGTATTTATTAATTAGGTGTAGTTCTATTAGTTTTAACTTGAAAGGTGTAAATAAATGAAGTTAAATTTAAATAGATTTAACCTTAAGATGTCTGGTTTCTAACTTAGAGCCATATTTTTTAAAGCTGTATACTATTTTGTATGCTTAAAGTCTAAAATATAAGTAGAGTGCAACTTGTCTTTTCCAATACAGCATCAATTCCTTCTGTTCTATATCTTTCATCTTCTTTGAGATTTTTTGGAACTTGCATAACATCAACATTAAATAGTTTAGCTTTGAGAAATTGATCGAGAGATAAGGAACTATATAGCGTTCAGACATTAAAAAATTATGAATCGAAAAAAATTAATAAACATCTGCCATGGCAACTAATAAGCCACTGACACTACGTCGTAACTTCTCTTGGACTTTTGTTGGTAATATTATCTATGCAGCTTGCCAGTGGGGAATTGTAGTAGTACTTGCTAAACTTGGCAAGCCAGAAATGGTAGGACAATTTACTCTAGGACTTGCAGTTACTGCACCAGTCATCATGTTTACCAATCTTCAATTGAGAGCTATTCAGGCAACAGATGCAAAACAGCAATATGCGTTTGAAGATTATTTAGGATTGAGATTAATTACAACGGGGCTAGCGCTCGCAATAATTATAGGAATTGTTTTCTTAGTAGGATACCGCTGGGAGATATCAATAGTAATTTTTATCATAGCTTTGGCAAAATCTTTTGAAGCTATTAGCGATGTATTTTATGGACTCGTTCAACAGCATGAACGAATGGATCGCATCGCAATTTCAATGATGATTAAAGGGCCGTTATCGCTAGTAGTTTTAGGTTGCGGAATTTATCTAACAGGTAATATCGTATGGGGAGTAATAGGCTTAGCTGTTGCTTGGGCTATAGTTTTGTTGAGCTTTGACATTCATAGTGGAATCTTGATGGTACAAACTACGTCAAATTCGTCACCACGGGATAAAGTTATAGGAAATTCTGTTCGCGAGGTAAGGCTGAAACCTCGTTGGAATTGGGTAAAACAAAAAAAACTAATATTGCTGTCTCTACCCTTGGGTTTTGTCATGATGCTGATTTCGCTCAATATTAACATTCCTCGTTATTTTATCGAGCGTTATCTGGGTGAAAGAGAATTGGGTTTTTTTGCTGCTATTGGCTATTTTATGTTAGCTGGAACTATGGTTGTAAACGCATTAGGCGAATCAGCAAACCCCCGACTGGCAAAGTATTATGCAACAGGAGATAGCCTAGCTTTCCGTACTCTGCTGCTCAAACTTGTTGGCATCGGAATATCAATTGGAGGGATAGGTGTACTAGTTTCCGTTGTGGCTGGACGGCAAATTTTGACTCTTGTATACCGTCCCGAGTATGGTGAGTATACGGGTATACTTATTTTGTTAATGCTGGCTACAGCAGTTAACTATGTAGCCTCGTTGTTGGGCTACGGCATGACAGCAGCGAGATACTTCCGCATTCAAATACCCTTATTTGCATTAGTTACGGCTATTTCAGCCGTAGTTTGCTTCTTGTTAATACCTCACAACGGGTTGCAAGGAGCAGCGATTGCCCTGCTAATAGCGGCAGTTGTACAAGTAATTTTGAGTTTGGCAGTTAATCTTCTAGCAATATCCAAGCTTGCTCGAAACTAACAAAATAATAAAATATTCAGCATGATGACATTGACTGAGCGGCGTTCAATTCGTATCCTTCAAGTCGTTGGTGGTATGGATCGGGGTGGTACAGAAACTTGGCTAATGCATGTTCTGCGCCATATAGATCGCGATCGCTTTCAGATTGACTTCTTAGTACACACAAAAGATAAGTGTGCTTACGATGAGGAAATTATTGCTCTCGGGAGCCAGATTATCCCGTGTCTCGATCCATCAAAACCCTGGCTCTACGCTCGTAACTTCAAACAAATTATGCGCGAGTGCAGTCCCTATGACATTATCCACAGCCATATTCATCATTTTAGCGGCTATGTTCTTTACCTAGCGCGGCAAGTAGGAATACCTATGCGCATTGCTCACAGCCATCTAGATACTTTACAGCTCGATGCTTCATCTAGATTTTTGCGCCGTGCCTATTTGAAGTTAATGAAACAATGGATCGCTCGCCATACCACAATCGGTCTAGCAGCAAGTCGAAAGGCAGCAGTAGCTCTGTTCGGCTCAACCTGGAATACAGACCCTTCTCGACAGGTACTACACTGTAGTGTTGACCTAACTCCATTTCAACATATAGCTAGTCTCGATCCTGTTGCCGTTCGTGCTGAATTGGGAATTCCTGAAGATACCTTTGTCATTGGTCACGTTGGTAGATTTTTTCCCCAAAAAAACCATGCATTTCTTGTGGAAGTTGCAGCGGAGGTTGCAAAAAGAGAACCGAAAATGCGTCTTTTACTAGTGGGTGACGGTTTGCTGCGTCCAAGCATTGAGCGGAAGGTTACTCAATTGGACTTATCCGACCGTGTTATTTTTACAGGTTCGCGATCGGACGTACCCCGATTAATGTTGGGTGCTATGGATATTTTCCTTTTTCCATCCCTATACGAAGGGCTGGGTCTAGTGTTAATTGAAGCACAAGCAGCAGGATTACACTGTATTTTTTCAGATGTTGTTCCAGAAGAGGCAGATGCAATCAAGCCTTTGATGCGGCGAATGTCTTTATCACAACCAGCTGCTATTTGGGCAGAGGCTATCCTAGCTCTCAGACAGGCTAGATCGGAAAGCGATCGAGTAGAAGCGCTTCAGCTCGTTGAGCAAAGTTCATTTAGTATTCGCAATAATATTAAAACTCTGGAGAAACTTTACCTTGAGTGCTTCCAATATTGATTCCACGTCTAATAATTTGATTCATTGTCAGACTGCTAATAGTGCGCTTTCCTTGCTCATACAACGCACAAAGTGGTTATTTTTGGCTTTATGCTTTTACTTAATTTCTCAAGGTTTCACCATTCCTATACTTGCTCTTGGTCCTTCCTGGGCAATTTGGCCGACCCTGTCTGACTTTGCGACAGCTTGTCTGATATTAATGCTTTTGCTAAATTTTCAGAAAACTCCAGCCCCATCAAAAGCAAGCTGGAGCATCTTCTTTGTTCTTATATTTATTTGTGTGGGTTGTATTCTGTCATTCACTTGGAATTTAACTTGGCTTAGCAGTCAGAGTGCCAAAGGTAGCAGTTTCGGAATTTTCCAAATCTACCGTTTATTCCAATTTGTTTGTATATTTTGGGTAACTGCACACATACCTTTAACGACAAAACGCATTACTGTTCTTAGACAAATTGTTAATACTATCTTAATATTTGTCTGTGCGGGAATTATACTGACATATTTCTCAATCGTGCCTTTATCTACTATCACCGGACATCTACCTCAAGGTGCAGGTATTGCAGGACCTTGGAATAGCTATGCAAGTTTAGAACGTTTTGGGGGGAGAGGTTGGGGTACTATAGGTTACAATCATGCTTACGTCTCAGCTCAAGTCATTCTGCTCCTCAGCCTAAAAATACACTTAAACTCGAAACAAAAACTACTATTTTTCGATAATATACTGCTGGTTTTATCTATAGTTGCTTGTTTTTTGAGCGAATCTCGCGCTGGCTTAGCAACAATGATATTTTATGCAATATTCTTTTGGTTCCAAAAACCGATTTACGCGATTGTCGCAGCTGTAATAGCAGGCACTACAGCGACAACCGCCATATTTATTTCATCCAGTTCAATAAATCTGACTTCTGGAGAAGGATCGACGGTCGAGCGCCAATTAGCTTTGCTCAATCCTAACAATTCTGAGAACTTGAGCGGACGCGATGAAATTTGGACAGAACGCATGTCTTTGTTAGACAAAGAGCCTTTATTATGGTTTTTTGGAGGAGGTTTTGGTTCCGCAATAGATTCTGGTAGCAACGCCCATATGCTTTACCTTCATATTATTATAGAAACTGGTTTAATCGGCTTATTGATATTTGCGTTTTTATTCTATAAGATACTCAGTCTTTTGTACGAATACGAGCAGGGAACAAAACCTGTCTTCTGGGTGACCATCGCCTTGTTATTTTCATCAATGACTCAAGAAACGTTTTATCCTACTCCTGCTTTTGGACATTTCATAGGATTTTATCTTTGTTGTTTAGCGCTTGCCCTAAATTCATATCGATTTGGAGAAACATCACCACAGGTAGCACCGAACTGAATTTTAACAATGAAAATTGACGTTTAAACTATGAATCTGGTTGTCACGACCGAACATCGCTTTGCCTGCACTCCTGATGGAGCAATCTGGACGCAGACAATGTTTGCATATCCCTTTTGGACTCGTTATCTTGAGATATTCGATCGAGTGCGCGTGGTAGCACGGGTACTCGAAGTACCATCTATTCCACCAGACTGGCAACGAGCTGATGGTGAGAAAGTTACATTTGCTTCCATTCCACACTACATCGGTTTAGGACAATACTTGCTAAAAGCTAAAAAAGTTCAATGTGCGGCAAGAAATGCTGTTGGTAAGAGCGATGCCGTTATTTTAAGACTTGGTTCGCAGATTGCTACTTGCATCGAACCAATGTTACGTCAGACTGGTCATCCCTATGGTGTAGAAGTCGTCAGCGATCCAGCTGATGCCTTTGCACCTGGTGCGATCGAACACCCATTGAGTCCTTTTTTTCGTTGGTGGTTTCCGCGCCTACTGCAAAATCAATGTGCCGGAGCTTGTGGAGTTGCTTACGTTACTGAACGCGCTCTACAACTTCGATATCCACCAGCACGAAATGCTTTTTCAACTCATTGCTCCGATGTCGAGCTGCCCGATGTTGCCTTTGTACCTGTTCCCCGTCTATCTCATCCAAGTTCTGGCACGATGACCCTAGTTAATGTAGGCTCAATGGCTCAAACCTACAAAGGTCAGGACGTATTGATTGATGCTGTTGCTGCTTGCATACAAGAGAGATTGGACATTAAGTTAATTTTGATCGGAGATGGCAAGCACCGTTCAGCGCTGGAAGCGCGAGTTGCAAAGCTGGGTATAGAAGATCGCGTCTGTTTCTTCGGTCAAATATCTGCTGGTGATGCTGTACGCACTCAGCTGGATCGAGCTGATTTGTTTATTCTACCCTCTAAGACAGAAGGTATGCCCAGAGCGATGCTCGAAGCGATGGCTCGCGGGCTGCCATGCATCGGTTCTACAGTAGGTGGTATTCCCGAATTATTACCACCTGAGGATACGGTGCTACCTGGAGACATAACTGCTCTCAAGCAGAAAATTCTGGAGGTGTTAACTAATCCAGAACGGCTGTCTTACATGTCAGCCCGCAATCTAGAGAAGGCAAAAGAATACAGAGATGAAATTCTGCATCAAAGGCGCAACGAGTTCTACCGTCAGCTGCGCGAAAGAACAAAAGCCTGGAGAGAACAAAAATAATGATGTTTAAGAGGCTGTGTGAAAATGCGAATATTGTTTGTTAGTACGACATCTGCCACTGCTCAGGCTTTTTTGCTTCCTATTGCCAAGTACGAAAGAGAGCGAGGTCACGATGTTTCATTTGCTTGTTCATTTCAAAGCTACGCAGATGCACCCTCCAAACTTAAGGATTTACATGAAGCAGGATTCATCGTTCATGAAATTCCTTTTGCACGTGAAATTCACCCTTTACGAGATGCAAGAGCTTTTTGGAGTTTGATCCGGCTTATTCAAATGAATCAATACGATCTCGTTCACACTTATACCTCTAAAGCAGGATTCGTTGGACGATTTGCAGCTAAGTTTGCTAGATGTCCAAACATTATGCATACAGTGCTTGGTTTTGCTTTTCAAGAATATAATTCCGGACTGAAGCGGCAATTTTATATTCTTCTTGAAAAAATAGCCGCTCCTTTTTGTGACTTCATGTTGTTTATCTCCGACTTCAACCGAAATGAGGCAATTCGTTATCGCTTGAAGCCTGAAAGTACTTTAGTGCCTGTTGGACTCAGTTTTGATAGTATTGATAAGTTCAAAAATTTTCAAGTAAATACTACTGCCGTGCAGCCGCAGTATAAAGACCAGCCGAATGAATTGTTGGTAGGAACCGTTGGGCGGCTGGTTTATCAAAAAGGAATGGATACTTTCATTAAAGCCGCTGCACTAGTTTTAAAAAAACGTTCAGATGTACGCTTCATTATTGCTGGTGATGGTGCTTTACGTGCTGAATTGGAAGAGCTAGCACGTTCTCTGGGAATAGCCGATCGCGTGCAGTTTTTAGGATTTTTGACTGAGATGGAAAATGTTATGAGCTTAATGTCCAGCCTCGATCTATTCGTGTTATCTACACGCTTTGAGGGATTGGGGTTAGTCTATTTGGAAGCGATGTCCTTGCGGTGTCCTGTAGTGGGGAGCAAGATTCCACCGATCACCGAAGTGGTTAAGGACGGCGAAACAGGTATTTTGGCTACCGTTGACGATCCAGAAGATTTTGCCAGAGCTATTTTGGTATTGTTAGAAAATCCTGAGTTAAGAAAAAGAATGGGAGCCGCCGGTCCTGCTCATGTAGAACGTGAATTTAGCGTACAGCAAGTGCTAGAACGAATAGACAACGTATATCAGAAAATTGAGGCTGCGTCTTTACAGTAACAAAAGGAAAAATGATGACGAATGGCAAAACAGTCTTGGTAACTGGTGGATGCGGCTTTATTGGTTCTCATATTGTAGAAGCTTTAGTAAAACAAGGCTATAGAGTTCGGATTCTTGACAATCTCTCAACTGGTAAAGTTGAAAATCTCAACTTTGTCGCTCTACAAGATATTGAACTATACATAGGTGATGTCGCGGAACTCTCAGATGTTAATGCGGCTGTAGCGGGATGTGAGTATATATTTCATGAAGCCGCTGTTGTCAGCGTTCCTCAAAGCATTACCGACCCTATTGCTACGGGAAAAATTAATTATGGCGGGACTCTAAATATTCTACAAGCCGCTCGTCAGCATGGCGTTCGCCGCGCAATCTTTGCTGGAAGTGCTGCTGTATATGGTGATGAACCAACTTTACCAAAAAAAGAGTCGATGCAACCTTGCCCGATCGCTCCTTACGGCGTGGATAAGCTTGCATCAGAACTAATGGGTCACGTTTATGCCCGCAATTTTGGTATAGAGTTTGTCAGCTTGCGTTATTTCAATGTCTTTGGTTCCCGTCAAGAACCATCAAGTCCTTATTCAGGAGCGATCTCCGTATTTTGCGATCGCATGAGTCAAGGAATCGCGCCTACAATCTATGGCGATGGTCTTCAAAGCCGAGATTTCATTCATGTTTCGGACGTTATCCGTGCTAACTTGCTGGTTTTGAAACATCCAAAAGCCGTAGCTCGAACCTTTAATGTTGGGCGAGGGATAGCAACAAACTTATTGGATGTTGTCAACGAAATCAATTTTCTGACCAATCAAAACCTTTTACCTATTCACGTACAGATGCGTCCAGGAGATATTCGTCACAGTCTTGCCGATAATACTGCACTTAAAGCTTTAGGATGGTCGCCGCTCGTTAGCATTCGCGAAGGCTTAGCAGAGTTACTGAAGTTAAAACTTTAGGGACTCTATGTACTTAATATCCAAAAGTGTATACATGTACGTCCTTAGGTTTAATCGAGCCAGAAAGCTTATCGCCTTTGACAATCATTCCAGAGGGACGACCAGCAAACATAGTCTCGATCCCAGTTGTTCTCTGCAACGGTAGTGAAACTGTAACTTCTTTAGTAGCATTAGATGATGTGTTGATGACAACAACTACTGCTTTATTTTGATACTTCCAGATTCCAGCATAGGTATCTGATACTCCAGTAGCAATTTTGATTAAATCTCCATATAGCAATGTTGAAGTGAGTTGCTTAATTTCTGGAACTAGTAACTTAACTCCATTCCATAAAGTTTTATTATCTGGTAAATTCCAGACACCATCATAATAGGCATAGTAAATAATACCTTTAACACCGTTAATCAAAGATTGATATGTCATATTTCGTACTTCTTTGGGAGTTGGTGCGCGACCTCCTGACCAGGCAAATGTTTGTAAGTTAGCAATGACCGGGCGGTTGATTGGAACGGCAGCCTTAACAGCACTAGCAATTGAATAATTAACCGTACTCAGTGGCTCCGCAGTAACAGGATAGCTTTGCATACCCACGACATCAGCAGAATCTACAAACTGTCCAATTTTTTTAGGATAACCACCGCTAAGATATGTTATTCGCTGAGGATCTGCAACTTTTAACTGATAGTTGAATTGCGATAATTGCTCTGGTGTTTTTTTACCGTTATCAGCATCATCGGCTACAAGCCAGCCTATAATTGCGGAGTTATTCTTATACTTATTAATTACACTCATAGGATCTTCATTAAACTCACCTATGATTTGGACTCCAAGTTTTGCTGATTCATTGAGAAATGAATCATCATTCAAATCGAGAGGAACGTACATTGTATTAAATCCTGCTTGAGCGATCGCCCGCAGGTCATTCAAGCGTTTCGTTTGTTCGCTATCATAGTAGGAGACGTAATAGAAGCCAAAGGGAAAGAATGGTTTTTCATCAACCATTACAGAAGGAGTTTGAGTAACATCTGTGTTTACATAAACATTAGTAGCACAACTTGTAGTAGAACAAAAAAGAGAAAGAACAGTAGCTAAGAACAGACTCTTATTATAAATTGTTGGAATCGATCCTTGTTTAAATTCAATCAAATTCTCAACTTCGATATTGATAAATTTCTCAAAGCTATCTAATTGCTTCCGTGATTTCATTTTCTACCTTCTTGACAAAGAATGACTATACGCATGAATTGTTGGAAATCAAACCAGGTCATAATTGAGATGTAGCTATATTAAAAAGATATCTAAAGAACGAGATATCTGGCTAAATAATTACATCTTCCATTAATTAAAAACCAGGAACAAATTGTTTGACATACCACAAAAATTTATTTGTGATAATTAAATCTCTAAAACAAAGTTAACGCTAACTTTATAATAATTTCAAGAGAAAATTTACGGAGAACAAATATACTTGATTCAGTCTAATCGGTTCAGTAAAAGTACGTTTCCTGCAATCTACTAGTAGTAATCATCCGTAAAATTACGCCATGCTGAGGCAGGCAAAGTAAGAAAAGTTACAGCGTCTTTAGAGATTTGTATAGAACATAAAAGCACAAAATTCATCGCCAAAAAAGTTCGCGCTGTAGTCGATTTCGATATAATGAAGATGAAACAAGTACTTATTTAATGGCAGCATCATTTCACAATACTCTATTTGGAGACACGCAGCAATAAATTCTGCAACTCAGCCAAAATTTTTACTTTGTGTAATTGCCCAAAGGTTCAAAAACCTTTATTATTTGTATTCAGAACTCTTTATTCTTTATAGCAACTGAATTTTCAATTCATGGGAGGAGCGTGTGGGCAATGAAACTAAATTCTATCAGTAGCAGCCTGTCTATTTATACCAGCAGACTTGTTAAATTTATACTAGACAGATTAGTGGCAGCGATCGCCTTATTAGTTTTTGCGCCGCTCTTAGTGTTAATAGCGATCGCAATTTACATTCGCATAGGTCATCCTATCTTTTTCACTCAACCGCGCCCTGGAAAAGATGGTCGGATTTTTACGTTCTACAAGTTCCGCACCATGACAAACGAGCGTGACTCAGAAGGAAAACTGCTTCCTGACGAAAAACGCCTCACACCTCTCGGTCAATTACTCAGAAAAACAAGCCTAGATGAACTGCCTCAATTGTGGAACGTTCTCAAAGGCGACATGAGTTTTGTTGGTCCCCGTCCCCTAATCGTAGAGTACCTAAACCGATACACTCCAGAACAAGCTCGTCGCCATGAAGTGAAACCTGGTATTACAGGCTGGGTACAAGTTAACGGTCGCAATGCATTGAGTTGGGAAGAAAAATTCAAATTAGATGTTTGGTATGTCGATTGCTGGAGTTTGTGGCTAGACTTAAAAATTCTTTTTATGACAGTATTCAAAGTTCTGCAGCAGGAAGGAATTAGTCAAGAAGGTTACGCGACATCAGAAGAATTTAAAGGCGAACCCGATTAACAACAGATCGCAAAACTCAAGTTAGTAATATGTAGTGAATATGCGAAATTCAAAATTCTCCTGTTTCCTCTTACTTGCAGTATTTTAATCTATTACTATGCTATAAACCGTTCCATTCACAAATCATTGAAGAATGCTGTAATTACCAATTCTAAAAAGAGGAGTGAACTATAAAATGCAAGTATGTAATTCGAGTCTTTCAGAAGAAAAGCTAGCACTTTTACCAACAGAAGAAGAAGTAGCTTTTTACCGAGAGCATGGTTGGTATATCTCAAAAAAAGTACTCTCCGATGAAGTTATAGATGAAGCAATCCAAGGCAGCGAAAGGTTCTATCGGGGAGAGAGAGATACACCTCTGTCCAAAGATAGTGGATATAGCAACTGGAAGCCCGAAGATGGTTACGATGTCATGCGTAACAACGAATTTGTCTCTCTGCAAAGCAGGGCAATCCGTCAGCTTGCCCTTCAGCCAATTATTGGAGCGATCGCAGCCCGATTAGCTAAATCTAAGCAGATTCGCTTACTAGACGATCAACTGATATACAAGCCGCCTCAAGACAAGAGTGGTAAGAGTGCCGTGGGCTGGCACGCCGATCGCGCTTACTGGGCTACCTGTAGTTCCGATAACTTGCTGACTGCCTGGATTCCCTTTCACGACTGCGACGTGTCTAGAGGATCGCTGGTCGTACTAGACGGGAGCCACAAGTGGTCAAATCTCCAAAATACAAGGTTCTTTAACAACCCTAACCTGGGGGATGTAGAACAACAATTTCAACGAGAAGGACGGCAGATCGTCAGAGTGCCGATGACCTTAAAAAAGGGACAGGTTAGCTTTCATCACTGTTGGACAATTCACGGTAGCTATTCTAACCGCAGCCAGTGGTTTCGCTTGTCATTAGCAGTACACTTACAAGATGGTACTAACCACTATCGCCCTTTCTGGAACAAGAAAGGAGAACAAATTCATATTTTTGATGAGCTTTTATGTCGGACATTACCTAACGGCGATCCTGATTTTAGCGATCCGGCAATATTTCCTATTTTGTGGTCAGAGCCAGAAAAATAGCAACCAATAGTTTTATATATCTAGGATGTTCCTAACACGCTTAAACTAATTTTTTATTTTTACGTAAAAATGCATATTCAAATCATTAATTTACACAATCCTTTGTGGAAGCAGGTTTTACAAAAACTGCATCATGACGTATATCATCTACCTGAGTATATAGAAATAGAGTCAAAAAGAACTAGTACACTTCCTAATGCTTTTATAATTATCGATGATGAAAAAATTTTTTTTGTACCCTATTTGCTACGTCAATGTGATGACATTTTAGATAGAGAAATATCTCGCAAGGAAGTTTTTGATATTGTTTCACCCTATGGCTACCCAGGAATTTTACTGAGTAAAGCAGCAATTAACACGCCAGGATTTCCAGACTTTGCCATCAGGGAGTTAAGACGAGTATTGTTTGAACATAAAGTGTGTTCGGCTTTTTTCCGACTGCATCCGATCCTCAACTTCAATTTTAATGAAGTATTTCAACCCAATACTTTTACCACTATTGGAGAAACTGTATCCGTAGATTTAACTCTTTCTGAATCCAAAATTTGGGCGCATACAAGAAAAGGACATCAAAGTACAATTAATAAATGCAAGCGACTCGGCTTCACTGGTAAAATGGTGAATTTTAAGCAATACATTCATAATTTTATCAGTATTTATAACGAGACGATGGAGCGAGTAGGAGCGCAAAAATCTTACTATTTTAGTCATGAATATTTTGAGGATTTATTGAAGCTAGGTCAACACTTGCATTTAGGTATCGTTGAATTAGATAATGAAATTGCCTGCGCTAGTCTATTTCTAGAAAGTTCTGGGATCGTTCAAGCTCATCTTGGGGGTACAAAAAATCAGTTTCTACGCTACTCTCCTTTCAATCTGTTGGTAGACTACGCTCGCAACTGGGCTAAAGCAAGAGGTAACAAATTTTTACATTTAGGAGGTGGGGTAGGTTGTTCTACAACAGATAGTCTTTATACTTTTAAGTCTGGTTTTTCTAGAACAAGGCATCCGTTTCTTACGCTACGGTTAATTATAGATGAAGAAAAGTACCATTACCTAGTTAATTCACGAGCAAAACTTTTAAATGTTCGAGTTGAAGAATTGCTCTCTTCCAGATTTTTTCCTGCATATCGTTGTTTTAGATAATCGAGATTCTGACAAAAGCTGACAAAAATGCTGTATTTTGTATATGAAAAGTAGTTTGAAACAATTCAATCTACTTCACGAGCTAAATGCAGTGATGAGTTAAGCCAAGATTGAGATGTGTATGTCAGCTAAGAAGATGAGACAATTCAACATTCTTTTCACCAGTGCTGGTAGAAGGGTGTCTTTGATCTACAATTTTAAAAAAGCTATGCAGGAGCTTGGTCTTGATGGTAATATTGTCACAACAGATCTGAAGAAAAACGCCCCTGTTGCTTTTATCGCCGAGGTTCACGAACTTGTACCCCACGTCAAAGATCTCAATTACATCACTGTATTAAAGGATATTTGCAAAAAGCACGCCATCGATCTCGTCGTTCCGCTTATCGATTCTGAACTAGATCTTCTTTCTCTTCACAAGCAGGATTTTGCAGCTATAGGCGTAACTCTCTTGGTCTCGTCTCATGAAACTAATCAGATTTCTTTTGATAAAAGAAATACATATAGCTTTTTTAAAAAAGTAGGTGTTCAAACTCCAAAGATCTTGAATACTCCTGAAATTCTGGCTGCGCCTCAAGCCCAATATCCTTTGCTGATTAAACCTGCTACTGGAAGTTGTAGCGTGGGCGTTACTAAAATAGATAACGCAAAGGAGCTAGCATTTTTCCAAAATTACGTGCCTAATGCAATTGTCCAAGAATTCGTCAGTGGGGAAGAATACACTTTGGATATTCTGGTGGACTTTCAAGGTTGCGTGCGTTGTGTTGTTCCTAGATTACGCATTGAAACACGTGCTGGAGAAATTAGTAAAGGGGTAACAGTTAAAAATCCAGCTTTGATTGCTGCTGGTAAACAAGTAGTCGAGCAACTGCCTGGTGCGATAGGATGCATCACAGTCCAGTGTTTTCTGACACCTAACAATGAAATTCAGTTTATCGAAATAAATCCTAGATTTGGCGGCGGGTTTCCTTTGTCTTTTCAAGCTGGGGCTAACTTTCCGCGCTGGATTATAGAAATGATACTTGGAAAAGAGCCTCATATTACTCTTGATGGATGGCAAGAAGGCATTGTGATGCTGCGGTACGATGATGCAATCTTCGTCAATCAGGAGGCGATTGTATGCTAAAAGCAATTGTATTTGACTTAGACGATACTCTTTTTCCCGAGCATGAATTTGTGTGTAGCGGATTTCAAGCTGTGAGTAGTTGGTTAGAAGCGAAGTATGCTGTTACTGGTTTTTTTGAAGTTGCGTGGCATTTGTTTAAAATAGGTCAACGAAATAATATTTTTAACTTAACGTTAGAGCAACTCAAATTAGAGTACGAGATCGGTCTAATTCAAGAACTTGTACACCTATATCGACAACATAAACCTATCATCTTCTTATATGAAGACGCACGCTGGGCTATTGATTATTTCAACGAAGATTTTCAGCTTGGTATAATTACTGACGGATACCTCACTACTCAAAGAAATAAGGTAACAGCATTAGGCATTGAATCTATCTTTGAAGCCATTGTTTATTCCGATCTATATGGAAGAGAAAACTGGAAACCAAGCCCATTACCTTATCAAAAAATCATGCGATCGCTAGGTTGCATTGGGGAAGAATGCATGTATATTGGTGACAATCCTCAAAAAGATTTTGTAACAGCAAAAAAATTAGGCTGGATCGCAGTTCAGATATGTCGTATGGATGGAGAATACGCCAAAATTCTTCCCAAAGAAAACTATGATGCTGATTTTCAAATCAGTTCTTTATTCAATTTGAAAGATATTATAACTAAATGTTAGTTAATCTTGTATAAACTAAAATCATCACGAATTGTTTTTGTTAAGAGCATAGGTCTGTATTTCACAGCTTTTTTAACCGCGAAGAGTAAAGAATTTTCTCTGTCCTTGAGTTGTTGTGTTTTTGCCGTACTCATAAACATATTTTCTGCATTTCTGATACTGTATACAGCACCAACGAATGGCAGCGCTTTCAGAGTCACACCATTTTGTAGTATGTGATGATTATGGTCGTAGTAATTTTTATTCGGAAATAGTAAGTTATGCAAGCCGTACTTAATAACTATTGACGTACCACATGATTGATTAAAGTTTTTCAAATTTAAGTAGATAAACTTGCTGCCTTCCTCATACACGTAACCTTTTTTTAAAAACCAACCATCCGCTTGTGAATTTCGAGCGACAAATTCTGCTAAATATTTGCTCACGCAATCGTCAGCATCAACTACCATTAAATGTGATGGTTGAAATTTGTCAGCAAATGCTATTCCAGTTAAAACTTTACGCGCCTTATCTGCATCTCCTGCACCACGCACCTGTCCATAATTTCTCTGATTTGAATCAGGTGGTGGAAAATCAACTTCAATATAATCTATGTGAGAATTACGAAATTCAATTGCTGGTCTATCATTACAAACTACAATAACTCTGAAATTGGGCAAAGTTTGATTGCAAACTGATTTAATGCATCTTTCAAATAATTTAGAGAAACGATCCCAAGAAGTTGATACTGCTGGACTTTTTACTGGGATAATAAAGACAAGCATGGCTCCAGTTAATTTAGCTAGCTATTTGTTTTATTTGCACCAACAACAACTCGTGCTGTCTACTCATGATAGTACATTTCTTAAGAAGCGATCGCTCTACATCGAGTTTAATTTGATTTTTAGTATTGCTTACAACATGTTACCTTTTTCTACATTAGTATTTATACCCTAGTCGTAAGTAAATAAGAATACTGGTGGCTAGTAGCCAATTAGAGCCATCAGCTTAAACCATATTTTATTGATTGTCGCTGAAGCGAATACAAAATCTAATTTCTCCAACGTTTCTTTTTATATACGAGAGTAGTGCGGAAATGAAAACTACAATCCCTAGCATTTCAAGTAACTCTTCAACCACTGTTAGTATTGAGTAAGCTACGGTTTCTTCACCATGAATGCTAGCGTAATATCCACTAACTAATTCCATGCCAAGCGCACCACTAACGTAAGTAGCTCCAGCTAGAATAAATAAGGTTCGAGTTTTTTGTGGTAGCGCTTTGATAAACTTCAA
Organism: Chroococcidiopsis sp. CCALA 051; assembly: GCF_003015105.1. NCBI lineage: Bacteria > Bacillati > Cyanobacteriota > Cyanophyceae > Chroococcidiopsidales > Chroococcidiopsidaceae > Chroococcidiopsis > Chroococcidiopsis sp. CCALA 051. The sequence continues at coordinate 17,713 of NZ_PYCI01000050.1, forward strand.
AAAACTCAATAAGAAAATTATGAGTAGGATAGTAGCAGGAATAACCCAGGCAAAATGAAGAAATCCGCTCGTATTGAAGGCTTTTCTTAAAGGAATAATAAAGGTTTCGTGAATACTACAAAATTCATCTAACGCAAGAAATAAAAACAAACCTGATAGAAACTTCCAGCCAGTATAGAAAGTATCTTCTGCCCGTTTTATATAGCTAATTATTGCTAGTAGAAGCGCACAAAATGACAAAGTTAGCGCTGAGTATAATGTAGGGATATTCGCTTCTGCATCTAAAACAAACATTCTTCCAGTGTAACCGTTTGAGGTAGATAAATTGAGAAAGAGAATTGCACTCTCTGTCAATACACTAGCGATCGCTAAAAAAATAATTATAATTAGTAAGATTTGACTAACTTGTTTTGGAGAAGTATAAAAGATAGGCAAACTCAAATGTCTGTATACTTGTACGTCCGAAACCGAAGTTTTTTCTTTCCTTTCTGAGTCATAAGCATGAAAAAAGCTATATCTAGATTTCTCCTGGTGTCGATCGCGGAGATTTTGCCCAGCGAGTGCGATAATCAAATCTGTAAAGTGGTTAATTTCCTTTTGTTCGACCCAACCACGACTCACTAGTATTTCTCCTAGTCGCAGGCGGGGATTTTTTTCTTGTTGTCTTATGGCTTCATTTAGTCGAGCTACAGTAATTATACCAGCTTCAATTAAGTAAGTTCCTAAAAATTTATCCTCTATGTTTTCTTGAATCAGGTCATTACTTCGTTCCATTATACCTTTGTTAAAAAAATGAATTCAAAGCAAAATATCGCCAGAACAATGCGAGGTAGATAGTCTAGCAATTGTAAAGGCTTGGATTACTTTTTGGTTAAGAATAGTTTAATATACATGCATGTATTTTTAAATACTTTTTTGGTAAACAAATATGATGAATCCCCGTAAAATACTGTAGATGCCCAAAAGCACCAATCAAATTTCATGACACTATCAGAGTAAAATGACCAAACCTATCCTGCTTTCGACACCACATATGGGCGATCGCGAACTAGAATTCGTCAAAGAAGCATTTGATACGAATTGGATTGCTCCCGTCGGTCCCCATTTAGAAGCTTTTGAACAAGAATTTTGTCATGTAATTGGTGTCAATCATGCTGCTGCTGTAGTATCTGGCACGGCGGCTTTACACTTAGCCTTGCAGTTAGTTGGAGTCGAGTCTGGAGACGAGGTATTTTGCTCGACACTCACTTTTGCGGCTTCAGCCAACCCCATCGTCTATTTAGGTGCAAAACCTGTCTTCATTGACAGCGATCGCACTTCGTGGAACATGAACCCGGAATTGTTACGAGCAGCCTTGGATAAACGGGCGCGATTGGGTAAATTACCTAAAGCCGTAGTTGTCGTCCACCTATACGGTCAAAGTGCTGACATTGACCCGATTTTAGAAGCTTGCAACCGCTACGAAGTGCCGTTGATTGAAGATGCAGCTGAATCTCTAGGAGCAACTTACAAGGGGCGATCGCCCGGAAGTTTCGGTAAAATTGGCATTTTTTCTTTTAACGGTAATAAAATCATTACGACATCTGGAGGTGGAATGTTGGTTTCCAACGAGCCAGAAATTGTCATCAAAGCCAGATTTCTCTCCACTCAAGCACGCGATCCAGCGCCCCACTACCAACACTCAGAAATCGGTTACAACTATCGGCTGAGCAATGTATTAGCGGGAATTGGTCGAGGTCAATTGCGAGTCCTGGAGCAACGGGTACAAGCTAGAAGGCGTAACTTTGAAGTTTATCGGCAAGCTTTGGGCGAATTGCCAGGAATCTCATTTATGCCAGAAGCGAGTTACGGTCGCGCCACGCGCTGGTTGAGCTGCATGACAATCAATCCTTATATTTTCGGTGCAGATAGAGAACAAGTCCGTAAAATCCTCGCTCAGCAGCACATTGAGACTCGCCCAGTTTGGAAACCACTTCACCTCCAACCTGCTTTTGCCCAATACGAGACAGTTGGAGGTGAGGTAGCGGAAGAGCTGTTTGCTTGCGGTCTGTGCCTTCCCTCTGGCTCTAATTTAACCAACGAGGATTTAGAGCGAGTTGTAGGGGCGATCGCTAAAATTTGCTCTGTTGGGATCAAAATGAACTGAGTGGTTACAAATTCAATCGAACCAGAAAAACCTCATCTCTTTTTGCTAATGCTCAGAGGAGAATGACTTTCCGCTAATGCTACATTATCATCTTCTTCCGACTGGCTAGAACGATAATAGTAGTATTGTTCGCTATCGGGATTAAATCCATTCACTACCTGACCGAGGACATGTTGCCCTGACTTTTCTAGAAATTCTTTAGCACGGATAGCAGCAGCAGTATCTACCACACCAGGTCGAACAACTAATAAAACTCCATCGGTCATTTTACCCAAAATTGCTGCATCAGCAGCCGCATTTAAAGCAGGAGTATCAATAATTGTGTAGTCGTAATTAGCTGAAAAAACAGTAACTAGAGATGCCATCCTTTGAGAATCCAGTAATGCCATTGGATTCGGTGGAATCACTCCAGAAGTTAGGATGTGAAGATTAGCCGTAATCTTTTTGATCGCTGTTTTTGGTTCGGTCTGACCCACAATGATATTACTTAAACCCAAGTGATTTGGTAATTCCCAGATTTCATGCTGCAAGGGACGATACATATCTGCATCAACTAACAATACCTTACGCCCCATTTGAGCGATAGTGACAGCTAAATTTGCCGCAACTGTTGATTTTCCTTCTTTAGGAACGGAACTCGTAACGACAATTGCTTTGAGCTGTTTATCAGAATTCAGAAATTTCAAATTAGCTTGCAGCATTCGATATGCTTGGCTGAAAGGCGATCGCGGTGACTCTTGCACTAAAATTTCTGGTGTAGCTCTTTCTAGGGAGCGATCGCGCAAGAAAATGTTCTCAGATTTTTTCAAGGCTGGAATTATCCCCAGTAAGGTATAGCCAAATATTTTTCTAGCTTCCTCAACGCTTCTGAGCGATTTATCTAGTTTTTCTAATATTAAACCAGTAGCAGCCGCTAATATTCCACCCAGCATAATTCCTGTCACCAGATATAACATTTTGCGGGGAGCAACCGCTTCTTCTGGTGGTATGGCTGCTGAAATGACGCGAGCATTACCTATATTCTGATTTTCCGCAATCCGAATTTCTTGTAATTTTTGCTGTAGTAATAAATAGGTAGATTGAGCTGTTTGAATTTTTCGTTCTAACGCTCGCTGCAATTGTTCTAACTGAGGTAACCGATCGAGTCTTTCTCTATAAGAAGATTGAACGTTTGAGATTGCTGCTATTTGGCTAGATAAACCCAAACGTCTTGCTTCTGCCCTCACAAACTCTTCTGTCAGTTTTTGATCGAATTCACTATTTTGTAAGCTATTTCCTCTAAGAAGTTTTTGTTCTCCTACCACTTGTTTTAAGCGTTGTTTGAGTAACTGCTCTAAACTTGCTTTCTTTTGCTTGAGGGAGACGACATTAGGAAAATCTGCCTGAAAGCGGCTCTGTTCCACCGCTAGCTGCGATTCTATTTGTTGGATCTCTTTCAAAATACCTTGAACGGCTGGAAATTGACTTACACTAGTTACCGCTCCGGCGCTATTTAAAGTTTCTCCTAATTGCTGCTTCAGCAGTTCAGATTGAGCTTTTGCATCTGCCAAACCAGCATTAGCATTCGCAGCTTGGCGTTGCATATCGGCAATAATTGCTACTGCCGCTCTTTTTTCTTCATTTAGATCGACAACTTTATTCTGCTCTTGAAATTGACGTAACTCTGACTCGCTTTGGCGCAAACTCGTTTCCGCCCTGGGCAACTGTTTTTGCACAAACTCTCTCGCAGAAACGGCTTCAGAGCGATTAGCAAGTAAGTTATTTTCTAAATAAATACCCATTAAAGTATTGACTACTGTTGCAGCTTTGTTTGGATCTGCATCCCTATAAGTAATTTGCAACACGTCCGTTTTTTTCACGTCTGTCACGTCTAGTTTTTTGAGAAATTGTTCGGGTTTAAGAGTTTTACCCGATTCATCCTTCAACTCCAACCGCGTAATCGTTTTTTTAATAATAGGCAGAGAACGTATAATTTCCGCTTCTGTATCTACAGGATTATTTTGCTCTTGTAATGGCTGCAATTCACCTATACCCTTACTCACTTCAGGTAAATACGAAGAACTAGGGCTATTTTTTCTAAAAAGTAACTTTCCTTCTGCTTCATATATTGGCTTTTGCAATGCTAAGCTTATACCTGTCAGTGCGACAACTACTCCAAACACGATTGATAGTGGTAAGTAATGTCGTTTGAGTAACAGCCAATATTGCTGTAATTTGACACTAGATTCTGTGGACTCAGGAAGTGACATGAGCGCGCTATAACTTTATGACAAAATTCAACAAATAGATATCGTATTCAATACTACCTTGAATAATGTTGTTGTAAACACCTTATCTTCAATTCTTATACATCGATTATTATTTTATGATAAAATTTTTCGCAAAAGAGTGTTTATCCATAAATTGATAGCTATAGATTGCATGAAATCGGAGCTAGGGAGAGCCAGATAAACGACGTTGCCATTCAGCATCGATTTGCGCCGGATTTTGGCTTTCTTGTTCTAATAAATCGCTATCAGTCGAGTAGACTACATCCTCTTCAGCAATCGTAGATTGAGCAGCAAACTGATTTGCATAGGCAATTTTTTCCTGTATGACCAAATTTGTGCTATCTAGCAGATTTGCTCTTGCTTGCCGTCTCTGATTGCGATCGCTAATTTTGCGATTGCGCCTCTGCACCCAAAAATATCTTACCAGAGGTAGAAGCAAAAAACCTACGCCGTATGCAAGCAGCAACCCATAAACTCCCTGCACGAAGGCAACCAGTCCACCGAGCTGAGCTGCTGCTAACCCATCTGCGAGTAAATTCCCCAATACTAGCAACCCAACAAAATTCAACGCGCCCAAGCCAATACCGAGCATAATTTGCCCAGAGCTAGCTGCACTGAAACGATAGGGGAACTCTTGCAAAAATGCTGGTACACGTCTAGATTGTTGCTGAGTCGCACTAACTTGCAACTCTGGAAAATGGTAAACGAGATGCCCTTCTGGACTAACAAGTGGTTGACCGTTGAATCTGGTCAGCACGGGCAGCATATAATCTTCGTACTCCTGGGCATATCCCTCGCCTAAGTCGTCAAGATAGGGAGCAATTTGTTCTGCCGTTACTACACCTCGATTGTTACGAATTGTAGCGGCAATCAGCGAGAAGCGTTTATCTTCTAGATCGAGATTGGGATTACCATCACCAAATAGAAACGAGAATATCGCCTCTAAAAAATTCAAATTGCTGGTTTCCCGTCTCCGTTGTCGATAGCGGGTGTCGTAATCTGGATAGAATACCCAAAACCAATCTGGACCAATCCAAAAGTAAGGCATGTAGAACCCACCACCGCCGCGATCGCCGCGATCGTCACCATCCCGATTTGTCGCTGTAATAATAATTGCGATCGTGAGGAAGACTAGCACGATTGAAACGAGCAAAACAATGCCAAACGAAATCCGAATCAGGTAAAACAGGACTTTCCAAATTTTTTGCCACCATTCTTGCAAGCGCAACCGCCAGTATTTGTTGCGTAAAACTCCCCGCAAATTCTGCGGAAACTGATAGGCGATCTCACCAGAGTTAGCTACCTGCATGTGTCCGCCGACATCACTAGCGAGAGCAAGTAATCCCTGTTGAGCTTGACCGACATCTAACCCGATCTGAGCTGCTACGTCTCCCACCGTGACGCGATATCCCAATTGTTCCACAGCTTGCACGATCGCGGGATTTGGAATCATACACTACCCTCGATTGCCATTCCTACCTTCTCTCAGTATAGAGTTCTATTTCGGGATGAGGAGCAATTAGCAAGTCGCAAGTCGCAAGTCGCGATGAATTCCGAATTCCGAGTTCTCACCGCGCGCCACTTATTGCAAATGGCTAGCGATCGGTCACTATTAATTTGGATCGATAACTAAAAGAAACGAAACACCTATTTGACGATCGATTTTTTTCACTCGATCTAATCTTCCCCAGGTATTTCGTTTCTCAAACTACTTTCCATTTGAGGTATATAGACAATTTAATCCAACAATAACTCTGCGTCCAGACTTGAATTCCAGTTAACCTAAATCTTTATAAAAAATTTACTATATCAGAAAACTATTATTTACCGCTAGAAATTGCACCATTGAAATATTTATTAAGCGATCGCCGCGATCGCAATATTTGAGCTCATGCTCGCAAATCGGGAATTTTGCTGATAGTTATCTATTAAACTTGGTATGAATTATTGCATCTCACACTGAAAAACGTGTTTGGTTCGTTTGCTAAATGCTGGGATAAATATCTTCAACTCTATCTCACCAAAGGACTACCATGATGGTGTATTAAATACCACTTGCCAGCCATCTTCTCGAAGATATTTGTAGCGATTGATTCAGCCTTGATGGTTTTGTTACTACTAGCTTGTAGCACGCGCTCAAATAACACGATATAAGCAGTCGTATCGCGAACTTCTGTATTAATAATTTCGATTTCAATTTCTAAATATTTGGTATTTTTGAAAATGACTTCCCAAGAGTCGCGAATTTGCTTCCAACCGCGCAAGGCGTTCCGCCCAGGATGAATGCAAAGGCTGGCAGTTCCCTGCGACCAAACTTGACTCATAGCTTCTAGATTTTTCTTCTCAAAAGCACGGTAAAAATTTTCATTGACTGCCAAAACCTCAGCTTCTACGTCTGTCATTCTTTACTCCTCTACTCCTGTACGGGCGGGCTTATCTAAAATTTCTGTTAGTCAGGGAGTCTATCGGTGAACCCGCCCCTACAACTCCCCACTCCCTAATTAACGTCGGTACTCGTCGCCGCAATCGCCGATTAACCGTAACAGATCTCGCGATCGTGCCAATACAGCTTCGATTTGACCCGTATCGTCTGCATCTAAAGTAAGTGCAAACACCTTAGCATTATCTGCGACATGTTCCGATATTCCTAACCGCGTGCCAACGATCGCCCCTGCGACTGTCGGGCGATCGAGAATGTAACGAACTGCAACATTCGCAATGCTGACATCGTGCTTAGCCGCTATTTCTTTTAAAACAGCTAAAAGCTCTTGGAACAGATTCCAGCCACCCCATGCATCTACCATGTTTTTATATTTTCGTAGGGAAGCCGTATTTAGCGCCGTACCGCGCGGTTCAGGTTGTTCTAAGTATTTCTCTGACAGCAATCCGCCGCAAAGCGTACCGTAAGCTAAAAGTTGAATATTATGCTCTTGACAAAAGGAAATCATCTTCATTAAAGGGCGGCGATCGACCAGCGAAAACTGCACCTGGTTAGAAACAATCTTAATGCCTGCTTCTAAGATGATTTTCAACCGTTCCGTGTCGAAATTTGTCAGTGCTAGGTGCTTAATTTTTCCTTCTTGCTGAAGTTCTGCTAGATAAGTTAATGCATCTATGTAGTTTTTATCTCTGTATTCCCACCAGTGGAATTGTAGCAAGTCTAGCGTCTCTACTCCCATTCGAGCTAGGGAGCGATCGATATTTTGCTCGACGACTCGCCGCGTCATCTTTGCTGGTCTGGGAACCCATTTGGTAAATGCTTGTAGGTTAGAAAGCGCCTCTTTACCCCGCGTGGCGATCGCTTGACGGCGAAACTCACCGATGAAGTCTTCAGCCGGTCCATAGTGGTCTGCTAAGTCCCAAGTGGTGAAACCAGCATCCATATAATCAAACATAGTGGCGATCGCTTGTTTTGGCTGGATCGCTCCATGCGCCCCCGATACTTGCCACATCCCATTGAGGATGCGGCAGATATTTAAGTCTGGAGTAAATTGCCACCGACTAGATTCTGGTAATTTCATCTTGCTACACGACTGTCCTATTTCACAAGGTAGCAGGAGTTTGGTAATTGGTAATTGGTAATTGGTAATTGGTAATTGGTAATTGGTGAGTGGCTGGTGACTAGTGGCTAGAATCTTGTCTATTCACTAGCCACTAGCCACTAGTCACTCTCTACTGATAACTGTCAGATGATTTTCAACCAATCGGAGTTCGATCTGCGTTGTGAGTGGGGGATGAATGGCGTGATGCAACTGGCTCCAATTAGCGATGTAGTTGTGATTGTGGATGTTTTATCTTTCTCCACTTGCGTAGAAATTGCTACGAATCGAGGAGCGATAATATTTCCTTATCGCTGGCAAGATGATACAGCGATCGCCTATGCTCGGTCTGTCAATGCTATATTGGCAAGTCGTCGGCGTACCGCTAGCGCGGGATATTCTCTTTCTCCCTCATCCCTGGAGCGAATTCCTGTGGGTACGAGATTGGTCTTACCTTCGCCTAATGGTGCGACTCTGAGCTTGCAAACAGGAAATACACTAACTGTATCTGGTTGTCTGCGTAACTGTCAGGCGATCGCCGAGTTTGCTCAAAGCTGCGGTACGAAAATTACCGTGATTCCAGCTGGGGAAAGGTGGGAAGATGGAAGTCTACGCCCTAGCTTAGAAGACGCAATTGGTGCTGGTGCGATTCTCAGCTATTTGCACGGCAACCCCTCCCCAGAAGCAAAAGCAGCTATGGCAACATTTCAAATGTTTCGCGCCGATCTTGCGTCAGCCTTGAATCAATGTAGTTCGGGAAAAGAGTTAATTTCTAGAGGATTCAGTCGCGATCTCGAATTGGCGACAGCTTTCAATGTGAGTGACTGTATTCCCATATGCCGCGATCGCGCTTATATTCGGCATATTTGATTAGATCGCGAGTAGAGGCAGACGTGATAGCAATTCTCAATTGCGTGCGTAACATTTGTAGGGGCGCACAGCTGTGCGCCCCTACAGATTGTCTGTTTTACCCAATTGAAAATCGCTATGAAGCGCAAAATTATCTATCTAGCTAGTCCCTATGGATTTTCGCAGCAGCAAAAGACGCTGCTTTTACCTCCCATCGTTCGGGCTTTGGAGGCGTTGGGCATAGAAGTTTGGGAACCGTTTGCCCGTAACAATCAAATCGATTTTTCTCAAGCTGATTGGGCGTATCGCGTGGCGCAGGCAGATTTGCAGGATGTGAAAAACTGCGATGGCATTTTTGCGGTTGTCAACGGCACGCCACCAGATGAAGGAGTCATGGTAGAGTTGGGAATGGCGATCGCCCTGAATAAAGCAATTTTCTTATTCCGAGACGACTTCCGGCGCTGTAGCGATAACGAACAGTATCCCTTGAATCTCATGCTCTTTGCAGGCTTACCGGAAATTGGCTGGGAAAATTATTACTATACTTCTGTAGACGAAATCCAGTCTCAGGATAAAGCATTGTACAAATGGTTAACAGGAATGTAGACGATCTCTGTAGCACATAAAAATTCGTAGGGGCGCACAGCTGTGCGCCCCTACGGATCGCGATACATTTTATTTTAGTTTCACGGTTGAAATATCGGTTCTTCAACGACAGCAGCCCGTGCAGATGCAAAACGGGAAGCGGGAGAACGGAACAATGCCTGAAAGTAAAACTGTCGCTGTTGGCTTGGTTCTGGGGCGTAGTCCCATAGACTTTGGTAAAAGAAGAAAGCTACTCCCAAACCGCGATCGCGTGTAGCCCTCACTTGTGCTTGAATTCGTTGCATTGGCACTGGATCGTTTCTCAAACCCGTAAGAATACCGATACCAGTGGGAATCTTTTGTTGTACCTCTTGAATTTCGGGGCGGGCAAGTTGTTGGAGAAAACTTTGCAGTTCGGGACGGTAGACTTGCACGATCAGTTCGTCAACAATACCGTTGCGCACCCATGTTAGCCAGTCTTGCAGGTGGAATTTATAAGCAAAGTCGTAGTAGTTGGGGGCGACGGCAAAAATTGCTTTGGGCTTGCTTTGCTTAACTGTTTGATTGAGTTGAGTCATAAATGCCGTAATTTTGTCAGCCCGCCAACGCATCCACACTGCATCGCCAGGATGGGCTGGACTGTGCTTGGTTTCCTTCTTGTATAGAGCAACCGTATATTTGTCATAGCCAAACTCGCGCGGTAAACTCATGTGGTCGTCAAACTGAATCCCATCGACATCGTACTTAGTCACGACTTCCCGTACAAGTGCGGTGATGAATTGCTGGACTTCTGGGTGGAAAGGGTTGAGCCATACGACCTCACCCGCAACATCAATCGAAGTTTTGCTACCATCCCGTTTTTGGGTTAGCCAATTCGGGTGTTGCAATGCCAATTCTGAAGTGGGAGGAGTCATGAAACCAAACTCAAACCAGGGGACGACGAGTAAGCCTTGGCGATGGGCTGTGGCAGCGAGATCGGCTAAAGGATCTTGTCCTTGCAAACCTTTGCGCACGAAGGTTTGAATTCCTGTTTGTCGTGCTACGTTGCTATCATACTGAGCGTATCCAGAATTCCAGACGACGGGATAGATGGTGTTGAAGTGCAGCCGCGCTAGTTGGCTGACAGCAGCTTGCATTTTGTCGCGGTCGATGAGGGTACTCGTATCGTTATTCGTCATCCATACGCCGCGAATTTCCTCAAAAGGCTGCTGGGCGATCGCCGGAGGTGAAATACTATTCGGTATTGTTAGGGCTAACAATGTACCTAAAAGTAAGGCGAAATACTTCAGCGATCGCCACCGCTCTCTAAGGATTACGGATGATTTCAAATATAATTTCATAAGCTAGAATCGCCAGCTATGCCAAATTTCACTTTTGGTAGTAGTTCTTGTCTCCACCATCATTTATCAGCATCCAACTCACCATCCGTTGTCATACTGAGAACTATTAAGATTGCGTAAAAATTCATCTAACAAGAGGCGTTTTTTGCTAGCAAATTGTGATAAAACAAGCGCGACAACCGCAATTTAACTAAGTTATGCCCTTAGTATTTCAGCAAACATATTTTAGTTTTGATTTGATATTAGCTGTAAATTCAACTTGAAGTTCTGCCAAGGTAAAGCATCCGAGTCAACGTATTTCTTCCTCAAGATGTGTCCGCGATCGCTCTGAGGACAGTAGTGTCCAGATTATCATAGTGGATATGTTACTACAGCTATATTTATTCTCGCACCTATGACAGGGGTTACAAAAAAAGACGCGGAGCGGATGCTGGAAAAGCAGATGGAAGCAGAACGGATGCACGATGTTTTGCTACTGCTGCAAAATTTATCTAACGATCAAGAAGCAACTATTAAATTAATCATCGATTGTCTCTACGATGCGGGTGCAGTTAATCTGATCAATCAAAAGATCCAATTTCGTCCGCTGAATCGGATGACAAAATCGGTAGCGCGGATATCCAAACCAGTTTTTAGAAACATAGCGTGGTATTGGTTTAGACGAAACTGCCCGCAATTGATTGTGAATTGGTTACTGATTAAGATTACTTTTCAGCCTCAGCGAGTTGCAGTAGCGATCGCTGAAGATCGACCCGAACCTTTAGTAGAGAATGAACCGCGTCCCGTGTCTCAGAACGAACCCCGTTATCTAGAGCGCGATTTAAATCGGGTAGCAACTCTCGATCGCGAAAATCGCCAGTTACGCCATCAAGTGCGGTTGCTAACAGGGGTTTCTGTTTTAGCGATCGCAGCTTTGGGTATTGCCGTGACCATACCCCATCGTACTCTGGAAATTTTCCCTAGCCGAAAGCAACAACCAGGAGCATCTGCTAAAGTTAGCAGTTCAACTGGTGTGACTCTTGAACGAGCTTGTTTAACTGGTAGACTAACGAACTGCGATTTCTCCCCGTCGATACAGTTCGCGGGCAAAGTCAGTCCACATTCCCTGTCCCCAATAGCGGAAACAACTAGTTTCCAACAATAAGTTATACAACAAGGCTTCAAGGTAGTCAGGACGCTGAGTTACCGTCGGATCTTGCTGTACTAATGAGTCATATTTAGCATGAAATGCTGCACTGAGTTGATTCATCGGTGCTAAAACATTTTCATAGCCTTTTACCCAGCTGAGATCGTTCGTCCAAGATGCACCATCCATGTGAAATTGATGGTCAGTTGCTTTTAATTGCGCGATCGCATTTTCTACTGCTTCTGGATTCGCATTATCTGGATCGACTTGCTGCCAAATTTTGTGTTGATTTGCCGCTTGACAAGCTGGATAATCATCGGGATTAGCGCCAGCAGCCTCAATCAATTCCAAATATTCCGTGCCATTTAGTGCTACGATGCCCGCGTCATTATTGCCAGCATCGCGAATTTCATGATACACCCGAAATAGATCGCGGGGATATTCATTCATCATCACGCCGCCATTTTCTCCATCAGCAATTTGGGTTACGAGAGAGGGTACAGTTACGTTACCGATTTGTTGCTTCCCTCGCCCTTTAGCTTCAAAATAAGGCTGCATTTGGGCAACTAATTTCGTATCCGAGCCTTGAGTTTTAATCAGTGCTGTAATACTAATCGTTTCACCCACAGAATTACGCGCTACTAAACAGTTAGGGATATATTTTTGGTCGTGGTGCAACCCCGTACCATCCAAACATTCTACTGAATGTTCTTGTACCAACAACCAGCGATAACCGCATTCTTTCAAAGCTTTGATGTATTCAAACAGGGTATCTGGGTGGTTGGGTAAGTGCATCTCGGGAGGAGAAAAACCCTTGACGCGCCGCAAAGCATCATAGCCAAAAACCGCCGCAAAATAATGCTGCCAAGCTTGAATGTGCAGCTTGAGATCGGGAATTGGCGTAGAAGGGACAACAGCATGACTCCACATCGTCCCCAGCCATTCTACATGAGGTTGGTATTGGCGATTGCAAGTTATCTGTTTGAGATTGTTCAGAATATCTTCTCGCCCCATTTGCTGCAATCCCCACAACAAATTACCCGAATAGTCCAACATAATTCGAGGATTGCAACCTTCACCAATTAACTGCGGAATAAACTCCCCCATGCGTCCGTAGCACCAGGCAAAGACACCAGCGTTGTGGTTATCCCCATCGTGGGGATGTTCAAACATATATTGCAGATTGCTGATGAGTTCGCCATTACCACCTGCGGGAATTGTCGGTTGGTGCATGTGTAGGGCGCAAGCAAACCCAGCAGTAAGATTTTCTAAACGTAAATTAGTGGTAGGTAGAAATATAGGTTCATTGTGGTTCGTTACCGACTTAATTTCCGCCTCCCAGCCGCAAATATTTGGCAACCCCGACCTTGATGCTGCTAAAACAGATAAGTTTGATATAGCTGTTGCCGTCATAGGATTTTCCTTGTCAGTTATCAGGGAGCGCACGAGCAAGAAGCAGAGGGGAGAAGAGAGAGTCGCGAAGCTGAGGAAGCAAATCAAAATTCACGCATTAATTCCGAATTCCGAATTCCGAATTCCGAATTCTCCCCACACTCTACACCCTACACCCTTCTTTCTTCAACCACGACAAAATTACCAAAGACGAATGACAAATGACCAATGACAAATCAATTTGGCAAGCTGATTTTTATCGTCGCCCGTGGCGAGATGACAATGGAGAGGTTTTGTGGGAGTTGTTAATCTGCGATGCCGAAGGCGGTATGCTCTTCGACCATGCTACGCAAACGCGAAGCGACCATCGCACGGGGGATTTTCGCTACGAAGCCTTATGCCCGCAAGCAGCAGCTAATGCATCGTGGTTGGTAGAACAGTTGCAATTAGCTGCATCTCAGCCACCAGATGTAATACAAGTCTTTCGCCCGCAGTCTCTCAGTTTAATTACCACCGCAGGGCAGAAACTAGGTATTACTGTAGAACCGACGCGGCGCACTGGGGCATTGAAACAGTGGCTGCGATCGCGCATACCTCAGTATTCTCCTCATGGAGCCTACAACCCCCTCGCTATAGATAAACCACCCCCCGTCCCCCTACCGGAAAATTTGTGGGGCGATCGCTGGCGTTTTGCGAGTCTACCAGCAGGGGATTTAGCAGCTGCATTTAAAGACCGTCCGCTGCCGATCTTAGACATGCCAGAATTTTTACTACCCCTCAATTTAGGCTTGGCATCGACAATTGCCGTGCCAGGGGTAATTATTTACGGTGGTAGAAAGTCTATGCAGTTAGCCCGTTGGTTGCAAGCAGCGCAGCCGATTTCCCTCAACTACGTTCCAGGCGAATTAGGGGGATTAGTTTTAGAAGCAGGGTTAGCAGATCGATGGGTTGTAGCGACTTTTTCCGATAATGAGGCGATCGCATCTGCTCAAACTTACGCACAGCGCCAGCAACAGAGTCAAGGTTTGCATTTTTTGTTAGTCCAACCCGATGATTCAGGCATGACCTATACTGGTTTCTGGCTGTTACGAGATGAGTAGAAAATACTTCTAGCGTACTTATAGGGGTTTTCAATTGGGTAAACACACCATCTGTAGGGGCGCACAGCCGTGCGCCCCTACAAATGTTACTGAAATTTTCCTCACAACTTCCTCAAACTGTTTCTATATAACCCATAACTGTAGAGCAAGTAGATAGAGTCAATGGCTTTTCCAAGGCTTATCGAGTTTCTATTGACTCAACCTAAATATGAGAGGAATTGAGTCTATGTTGCAATCAACAGCGAAGCGGCAACAGTTACAGAGTTCTAAAGAACAAGCCTTTGTGCTATGGTTTGAGGAAGTTGGCATTGCAGATATCCCTTTAGTAGGTGGTAAAAACGCCTCTTTAGGTGAAATGATTCAACAACTGACACCCAAAGGCATAAACGTACCTACGGGTTTCGCCACAACAGCTCATGCTTATCGCTACTTTATCGAGCAAGCAGGCTTACAAGAGCAGTTGCGATCGCTATTTGCCGATCTAGATGTGGAAGATGTAAATAATCTGCGGCAACGAGGTAAGCAAGCTCGTGCTTTAATTCTCAATACGCCGTTTCCGTCAGAATTAGCCAGCGCGATCGCGGATGCTTATTTGCAATTGTGTCAAAAATATGGCGACACGTCAGCGAGTTTGTGCGATCGCCTCGCCCCAGAATATCGCGAATCGTGCCAGCGTTCCAGTGGCGAGACTGATGTAGCAGTTCGATCTAGCGCTACAGCCGAAGATTTACCGGATGCAAGTTTTGCCGGACAGCAGGAAACATACCTCAACGTCCACGGCGTACAAGCAGTACTAGAAGCTTGTCATAAATGTTTTGCTTCTCTGTTTACCGATCGCGCCATTTCCTATCGCACGATTAAAGGCTTCGACCATTTTAATATTGCCTTGTCGGTGGGCGTACAAAAGATGGTACGTTCTGACTTAGCGGCTTCTGGAGTGATGTTTTCCATCGATACGGAAACGGGGTTTAAAAATGCTGCCCTGATTACCGCTGCCTATGGTTTAGGGGAAAACGTCGTCCAAGGTGCAGTTAACCCCGACGAATATTTTGTCTTTAAGCCAACACTGCAACAAGGTTTTCGCCCCATTTTAGAAAAACGCTTGGGCAGTAAAGAAATTAAAATGGTCTACGATGTCGGTGGTAGCAAGCTGACAAAAAACGTCACCGTACCGGAATCAGAACGAGTCAAATATGCTCTCACGGATGATGAAGTTCTGATTTTAGCTCAATGGACTTGTATCATTGAAGACCATTATTCGGCAGTACGCGGCGTTTATACCCCGATGGATATTGAGTGGGCAAAGGATGGCTTAACGGGAGAATTATTCATCGTCCAAGCCCGTCCCGAAACCGTACAATCGCAAAAATCTACCAATACTATCAAGAGCTATCAACTCGTAGGAGCGAGCAATGCGCCCGTACTGGCAAGAGGTCGTGCAGTCGGAGAGGCGATCGGTACTGGTAAAGCGCGGGTGATTTTGGATGTCCACAAACTCGACACTTTTCAACCAGGGGAAGTTTTGGTGACATATAAAACCGATCCCGACTGGGAACCGATTATGAAAAAAGCCAGCGCGATCGTGACTAATCAAGGTGGAAGGACGTGTCACGCGGCAATTATTGCGCGAGAAATGGGAATTCCCGCGATTGTGGGAACTGGTAATGCGATCGCCCAGTTGAAAACAGGTCAGGAAGTGACGATTTCCTGCGCGGAAGGGGAAGAAGGACGGGTGTACGAGGGGATTTTGCCTTATGAGGTGAAAGAGGTGGCGTTAGAAAACTTACCGCGGACGCGCACCCAGATCTTGATGAATGTGGGCAATCCCTCGGAAGCATTTAGTCTAGCAGCCATACCAAATGATGGCGTGGGTTTGGCGCGATTGGAATTTATCATCGCCAATCATATTAAGGTGCATCCCTTGGCTTTGATACATTTCGACAAATTAGAAGACGAGGATGCTAAAAATCAAATTGCCCTTCTGACACAGCTATATGAAGATAAACCATCATACTTCGTCGATCGGCTAGCTCAGGGGATAGCGACGATCGCGGCTGCTTTTTATCCCAAATCTGTAGTCGTGCGTCTGTCTGACTTCAAGAGCAACGAGTACGCCAACCTCTTAGGTGGGAAGCAATTTGAGCCAGATGAAGAAAACCCGATGATTGGCTGGCGCGGTGCTTCGCGGTACTACGACGAGAAATATCGTGAAGGTTTCGCCCTAGAGTGTCAAGCCTTGAAACGGGTACGGGATGAGATGGGTTTAACCAACGTCATTCCAATGGTTCCCTTCTGTCGCACGCCTGCTGAAGGACGCAAGGTGATGGCAGAAATGGAAAAATATGGTTTAAAACGGGGCGACAATGGGTTACAAGTCTACGTCATGTGCGAGATTCCTAACAACGTTATCTTGGCGAAACAATTCAGCGAAGTGTTTGATGGATTCTCAATTGGTTCCAATGACTTGACGCAACTGACTTTGGGACTCGATCGCGATTCTGGTTTAGTCGCGCACCTATTCGACGAACGCAATGAAGGCGTGAAAGAGATGGTACAAATGGCGATCGCTAAAGCTAAAGAAAACCAGCGCAAGATCGGGATCTGCGGTCAAGCACCCAGCGATTACCCAGAATTTGCCCGTTTCTTGGTCGAACAAGGAATTGACTCGATCAGTCTCAATCCAGATTCAGTTTTGAAAACTTTATTGGAAGTTGCTGCTGTTGAGGGTGTAGTTACACATTGACGTTTTTGTCAAGATGCAAATCGCGTCTTGACAAAAAATTTGACTGAACTGCGACGAGCGATGAAACAAGAGATGAACGCGAGCCACCAAGAGCAACTGCTCGACTTCTTACAAGAAAAATTGGCAATTTCACCCAAGGCGATCGCGATGGTATTGCGGCTGAACGAGCAGAATCCCGGTCCCTTACCCATGCTGCTGTGGCAGTACGGTCTAATTTCTCTGGAGCAGTTAGAGCAGATTTTTGACTGGATGGCAAGCTAAATTGAGCTGCGAGCAACAAAAATATGCATTCTCATCCCCCAGCAAAAGTGCAAGATCGAGCTACCGTCACGACTCATCCGAGTGGTGATAAGCGTTTTAAGCTTCTAGATGTCACGATTAAGCGACATCAGGCTCGACAAGACGCACTGATCGAGATCTTACACAAAGCACAGGAGCTTTTCGGTTATCTGGAAGATGACGTTCTGCTGTACGTTAGTCACAGCTTGAAATTGCCTCCCAGTCGCGTTTATGGTGTGGCAACTTTCTATCACTTGTTTTCTCTTGCACCCCAAGGAGTTCACACTTGTACGGTTTGTACTGGAACTGCTTGTTATGTTAAGGGTGCAGCACAAATCTTGGCAGCAGTCGAGCAGAACGTTAAGATTCGTGCTGGTGAGACGACGGCAGATAAACAACTTTCTTTACTGACAGCCCGTTGTCTGGGTGCGTGTGGTATCGCTCCTGCGGTTGTATTTGACGGGACTGTGTGCGGGCATCAAACGGCAGAGTCAACTTGCGATCGCCTGGAAGAATGGCTGGAAGGCAGGTAGATTTCGCGCCAGCCGAGCGCATCCTCACAAGTTTCTCATACTTCTTTTCTAACTTCAGAGTGGAGTCGAAATCGGTCGTGGCGAGGAGGCAGCTAAAAAATGGATTTAACCCAATTACAGGAGATTGCCCAACACGAACGCGCCGCTCAAAAACCGATACAGATTCGTTGTTGCGTAGCTGCGGGGTGCCTATCTGCTGATTCCCTAGCTGTGAAACAAAGGCTTGAACAAACAGTGGCAGAGACGGGTTTAGGGGAGAAAGTGCAGGTTTGTGGTGTTGGTTGTATGCGTTTGTGCAGTCAAGGACCGTTAGTACAGGTCGCAGAAAGCACGCTTTACGAAAAAGTCACTCCTAAAGATGCACCCGCGATCGTTGCCACGATAGATACAGATGGAGAGATGTTTCATGAAACGTCTCTCCATGAAACGTCTCTACAACGTGGCGATTTGACCCAGCCGTTTTTTACTCAACAAATGCCAATCGTTTTAGAAAATAGCGGTAAGGTCGATCCAGAACGAATTGAATCTTATATTGCGGCAGCAGGATATCGGGGACTCTACCACGTTTTGCACGAGATGCAGCCGAACGAGGTGGTAGAGGCGATCGCCCAAAGTGGTTTGCGGGGACGTGGTGGTGCTGGTTATCCCACGGGTTTGAAATGGGCAACGGTAGCTAAGGCAAAGGGAGAACGCAAGTATGTTATCTGCAACGCTGATGAGGGCGATCCTGGCGCATTTATGGATCGCAGCGTCTTGGAAAGCGACCCGCATCGGGTGCTGGAAGGAATGGTGATCGCGGCGTATGCGATCGGGGCAAACCAAGGCTACATCTACGTTCGAGCTGAATATCCTACTGCCATTAGCCGCCTCCAAATTGCCATTCGTCAAGCTCAACGTCTGAGTTTATTAGGCAGTCAAATCTTTGATTCACCTTTTGATTTCAAAATTGATATTCGCATTGGTGCGGGTGCTTATGTCTGTGGCGAAGAAACCGCATTAATGGCATCGATCGAAGGCAAGCGGGGTTTACCCAGTCCTCGCCCTCCTTATCCTGCTGAATCTGGTTTGTGGAAAAATCCGACTCTAATTAACAACGTCGAAACTTTTGCTAATATCGCGCCGATTATTCGTAAAGGTGCTGACTGGTTTGCCAGTATTGGTACAGCAAAAAGTAAAGGTACAAAGGTCTTCGCTTTAGCAGGCAAAATTCGCAATACGGGTTTGATTGAAGTCCCGATGGGAACGACTTTACAACAAATCGTCGAGCAAATGGGCGGCGGCGTACCCGATGGCGGGGTGGCTAAAGCCGTGCAAACTGGTGGACCTTCAGGCGGGTGCATCCCAGCTTCAGCTTTTGATACGCCTGTAGACTACGAATCGCTGGCTCAACTTGGTTCGATGATGGGTTCCGGTGGCATGATTGTCATGGATGAATCGACCAACATGGTAGATGTCGCCCGCTTTTTTATGGAATTTTGCATGGATGAGTCTTGCGGTAAATGTATTCCCTGTCGTGTCGGGACTGTACAGTTACATCGTTTATTAACCAAGATTCGGCAAGGTGAGGCATCATTAACCGATTTGGAACTGTTGGAAGAACTGTGTGACATGGTGAAAAATACCAGCTTGTGCGGTCTGGGTCAATCTGCACCTAATCCAGTACTTAGCACCTTGCGTTATTTCCGAGATGAGTATTTGACTTTGGTTGATGGCAGCGCCAGTAGATACTGCGATTTAAAGGCAAGGTAGAACAATAGCAATGGCAGTCAAAACTTTAACAATTAACAACCAACTCATCAGCGCCCTTGAGGAGCAAACCATATTGGAGGCAGCAAGGGATGCGGGAATTCATATTCCGACACTTTGCTATTTAGAAGGAGTTTCAGAGGTTGGTGCTTGTCGGCTTTGCTTGGTAGAAATTGCTGGCAGTCATAAACTGCAACCCGCTTGTGTAGCGAAAGTTGCGGAGGGGATGGAAGTGAAAACTCATACCCCAAGGTTGCAGAATTATCGTCGCACGATTGTCGAAATGTTGTTTGCAGAAGGCAATCATATTTGCTCGGTTTGCGTGGCGAATGGTAATTGTGAATTGCAAGACTTGGCGATTGAAATGGGTATGGAACACGTTCGGTTAGAATATCATTTTCCCGATCGCAAAGTTGATGTGTCTCACGATCGCTATGGCATTGACCATAACCGTTGCGTTCTCTGCACTCGTTGTATTCGAGTCTGCGATGAAATCGAAGGGGCGCATACTTGGGATATGGCAGGTAGAGGCACAAACTCGCACGTCATTACCGATTTGAGTCAACCTTGGGGAACGTCACAAACTTGTACTTCCTGCGGTAAGTGTGTGAATGCTTGTCCCACAGGGGCGCTTTTTTACCAAGGTTCGAGTGTAGGCGAAATGAAACGCGATCGCGCCAAATTGGAATTTCTGGTGACAGCACGGGAGAAACAGCAATGGCAGATTTAGCGGGGGGTGATTCTTGTCAAGGTTCAAGCCAGTTCTCTTGTTGCAAGCCTGAAATATTGATAAAGTGGCGCGTGTTATCGGTTACAAGAATATCTTGTCGAGAACGGGCGATCGCAGCAATTATTGCATCTATTTCTCCTGTTGGTCTACCAATTGTTCTTAACTCAGCTTGAATCTTGCCAAATTCTTCAGCTGCACTCCGGTCAAACTC
This sequence comes from Chroococcidiopsis sp. CCALA 051, assembly GCF_003015105.1. Lineage (NCBI taxonomy): Bacteria > Bacillati > Cyanobacteriota > Cyanophyceae > Chroococcidiopsidales > Chroococcidiopsidaceae > Chroococcidiopsis > Chroococcidiopsis sp. CCALA 051. Next base: position 38,302 of record NZ_PYCI01000050.1, read on the forward strand.
AATAATTGGCATCAAGTTCAGAAATTGCTCTAGTATAGTTAAGTTTTGCTGTACCCGTTGAGAACAGTAGACTCCTTTGTACAGCTCAGCTACTACAATTGTGGGAAGATAGCAAAGACTTGCTTTGGCATTAAATTGTTTGATAGCAAAAATATTTTGTTTGAGTAAAGCTACACAAATATTTGTATCTAACAAATACACAAATTTTTTCCTTACTCATCAAGGGTTTCTATTGCTCTACCCCGCTCGGCATGACGCTGTGTGTCAATCTCAGAAAATATCGTATCGAGATCGGGTTGATTTTTCCATGCTCCAAATATTTGGTTGAGTCTAGTTAGTCTTTCCTGTTCGCTTAAAGGCTGCTCGATCTCAACTTCCATGTGAACTTCCGTGCCATCAGGAATGTTTATCTCTTCTAATAATTCAATGTTTTTACCACGCTTTGTACCTTTAACTTTCATCGCGAGCTGTTCCAGATATTAACAACGAGTTATACCCCCACTATACCTAAGTGTTAGAGTTAGGAGTATTCCGGTTGCCAGGAAGGCAAGAAGGAGAGTTAGCAGCCGTTTTGAAAAGACTCACATGGCGATTGGGTGCAGTTGAAGCAAAGGTGCGATCGCGCCTTCAGCAGCTATCCAGTACCCAGTGAGAAGAATTAGTTAGGCAATCCAGCATTTTTATAAAAAAACATGAGGACTTGCCCATTCATAATGGTTTGGAAATACAAAATTGGTAAACGAAACAGAAATACTAACATCTAACGCTCTAACGTGATGCCACCAGCCGACTGGTATAAAAAGTACTTCTCCTGGTTCTAATACAACTTCTATAATATTGACTTTTTTAAATAATGGATACCTTTTATAATCTGGATTTTCACAATCAACTTTACTAAAAACACCAACATAGTTGTAAAGCAGTGGAGTTTGATTTGGTGAAATTAACTTAACTTTTTTTCGTCCAAGTACTTGTGCTAAAAAGATATTAGAGGTATCGTGATGCAAGGGCGTGACTGTTCCGCCTGGTCCAAACCAGAAAAATATTTTACCTTTAGTGTCAGTTAAGTTAAGGTACTCTGGAAAGACTTCAATGTCGTTGAGCAGACTTCTCATTTCTTCCCGCTCTAAAGTCTGGTTGTTTGCAACCATGTAGTATTCGTTACTCATTCCATTTTGAATGATTTTATCAATATAATCTTTCAAAAAGAATTTCATTCTATGCCGCTCCAAATCAATTTCATAATCAGGATTGGCATTACGATTGGCTTGTACTTCCACCTCTACTTCACCGTATTTTTGCTTTAAATATGCAGGACTCCATAATTTTAATGCTTGCCAATTTTGCATAATACCCGTCAGAATCACAGGAGTATTTTTTGCATAGTAGTTCTCTAAAAAATCTTTTCTCGAAATGAAATCTCTTCTTTCTATTTTGTCAGAATTTTTAGATAGCTCGTTTAGTTGACTATAAATGCACAATAAGGATTCTAACTTTTTTAGTAGATGCACAAAGTTGTTGCCAGCTTGGAAATAGGGATGATTGACAACATCCCTAACTTCATTAAAGGCAATCTGACCATCAAAACCATTATCGATTAAAACTTGAATCATTGCCCACTCATCGACGTTGAGGAGCTTATTAACTGCAATCCAACGTTTCCAACCATCATCAAGTGTTACTTTAGCTGAGGTTAGTTGATTCATTTGCTTAATCTGCCAAGGTTGAAGTTCAGACATTGCTAATACTCATATATATATATTTACCTGGACTATACTTTCTCTCTCATTTAAGTTTCGTGAGTAAATATACAGTTGTTTTTGACATGAGATCGTTCTACCAAATAGTATATTAAATAAATTAATATTTTTGCGATTGAAATACAGGCATTTCTATATACAAAAATTCCAACAAATACCCAATAATTCATAATCAAAAAACTGTAAAATTGATATTATACCTATCAAACTGAGGTTAAAATAAAAAATGTAAAAACAGCTACTGTAAATGCATTGCTTCTCATAATTCTGTTGGCAAGCACAGCTATAGCTATTGTATTAACTGGATAAGTATAAATTTCCAATCTTGCTATTATAAATTCTTAGTTCTTCACCTGAAAATCTACATCGCAAATGATTGATTGGTTTCAGTTGTATACGGGGAAGGCATTGCCGTCCCCATAAAACTACGAAACTTGTGACTTTTGAGGGTCAAAGATAGGAATTAATGAAGACAACATCAATCCAGTAGTTACTCGACCGATAGGTGTCGGTGGGGAAACTACTAGTAGCGCCGTACTTATAAACGCCGTTACCTCCACTCTCGCCATTGCGTAAAAAGTGCAGTGGCGGGCTATCCACGCCAGCAGTTTCAAAGTATCTTTGGTTAGCGGCGTAATATCCTCTGCTAGTGTGATAAGAGGCGATGTATACGGTGTTGGCGGTAATTGGCACTGGCTGAGCAAAATTGACCTGCTGCCAGCCTGTGGCAGTTTCGTTTGTAAAGGTTGCAGTTGCTAGCTTTTGTCCGCTACTGGTCCAGAGGTTGCCAATGTGCGTACCTGTATTGCCGCTCCCCTTGTAGAAGCGGATGCCAGTAATATACCCATCAACATCTGACTTAAACTTGACTCCCACCTCAATTGCACGGGAGTCATTGGCGATTTGCGCAGGTGTTGTCGAACTAGCCCAGATACTATATGTATATGTTGGTAATGGTGTTGGTGTCGGATCGCTAACACTGACTAGGAAAACGTTGTCTTGCAGGTCAAAGCCGGAATTACTGGGGTTTGACTGACCAATTTCAAACAGGTAGATGATATCTTTAGCACCAATATTAATTTTTCCATTAGAGACATAGTTCCTTAAATACTGTTCAATTGACGTTTGACTGCTGAAAGCCTGAATGCTGGGAACATTATCTCCGTTACGCAAAGACTTAACTTTTGTAGTACTAGTAGACTCTACTGGGGTATCAGAGTTACTACAATTTTTTCCTGCGGGTTCTACTGGAACGGATGTAACTTTTACTTGTTGCCCTGGATTTATTGTTAAGTTTAAAGTCTCATTCTGTTTCACAATGTAATCTTGAGTGTCAACAGTAATTTTAGTATTAACAATCCAGTTGGTCGATCCCGTACAAGCATAGCTGCTACCTATTGATTTAAAGGTCAAAACTGCGGGTTGACTACAGGTGAGAATGCCGTCACTTACACTACACTGAGCAACCTCGGTTGGCGAGCTGGTGCCAGGAGTTGGAGTCGGAGTTGGAGTTGGAGTCGGTGTTGGAGTGGGTGTCGGTGTTGGAGTGGGTGTCGGTGTTGGAGTGGGTGTCGGTGTTGGAGTGGGTGTCGGTGTTGGAGTGGGTGTTGAAGTTGCAACTTGAAAAGGTCTAGGAAAGACTTTTGAACTGACTTCAAGTGGATCTCTTGAACTACCGTTAGTACCAATCAGTTTACCGCGAAGGTGAATTTGAGCAAGCTTACCTCCTGAGTTCACGCAGGCATAAAATCCTGTAGCACTTGCAGATGGATTCTGAGTCCAGCCAGTTGCACAACTCGGAGTGGAAGCACTTGAGTCTAAGGAATCTACGAGTAACTTATTACTATTGGCTGCTGTCGTATAATTTCCATCACTATCTATTTCAGGTCCCCACCTGTAAATAACTTTAGGTCCAGACCAGACAGGTGCAGGAGTAGCGCTATTATCCAGAGAGCCAATATAGTAAACAACTTGTCTTGTGGTTCCACCTGAAATAGGAACTTCTAAAGCTAGAATTTTTTGTACGCTAGTTGCAACCAGATCGGATGCTGCTGAGAAACTAGGTACTGAGGCAGTTGCTGCATTCAACTCAACTTTTTTAGCTATTCTGACCTCATCAGAAACGAATTCTAGGGCACGATTGAGTTCAACTCGCCTTTCAGTCTCGACTTTTGCTTTTTTACTATTTTCTGTAATGGTGGCTAAGCCAAAGCCAGCCGCTGTAACAATAAATGTAGTAATTAATGCTGCTACAAGTAATTCTACTAAAGTAAAACCATTAGATGAGTTTTGAAGCTTAATTAATTTATATAATTGAGTGAGAGATTTTTTCATGTTTAGCCTATTTACTTCTATAAATAAAGAAATTTACACGATAAAATATTAGTGGTTATTATTTTTAGCCACTAGAAAAATAAAAAACTTTTGATGCTAGTAATTTTTTAGAAACTCCACAATTTAGTTTTTACCAAATGCAATGCAAATAATTATTCATTTACTTC
>NZ_PYCI01000051.1:0-42337 GCF_003015105.1 Chroococcidiopsis sp. CCALA 051
CCAGAGCTTTTTAAAAACTAGTTAACCCCAAGGGTAACAACTTTTTTCTGGCTCTGGGCAATATTTTGGAAAAATGCACTACATATAGAGGTTAATTTTCTTAAACTAAAACAAATGTACTATATATAGTGTTGTGCTTACAGAAATTTTGTTAACCTTTGGCGTTAAGATACCCTAACAACTGTCGTCTCCCGCTGAATACCTATTCCACAAAAGCGGAGAAATGGGTAAAGGCATTTTTCCAAAATAACGGCAGTCAGTCAGTCAAATAACGGAAGTGAAAAAGCGATTTTGACTCTCAATTCTTGAGTTAAGCTACGCAATCTCAATGCCTTGGGCGAATGAACGCCAAAAAATAACGGAAGTTGTTTGAGGAAAATAACTTCAATTAGGGGCAACGGTATCCTGTCGGGTAAGGAGCTGTTTGCATCTATATCCAGGTACTACCAGTTTCCGGTACGTACCGTTTGACGAGGGCGCTGCTACCCTTGGAATTAGGCGGTCACATTGGACCCCGTTCTTCAATAATGATTTCTGAGAGCGGCTTGCCTCCTGATGCCTCCAGTCTTTGGGTCAGTTCGCGCCACGCTTCTTCTGAGACTGGCTCAACGTCGCCGCGATGGGGCGGAGGCGTGACCAGGAGCGCTGCCACTAGGGATTGAATTACCTGTTCGGCTTCAGACGCTGTTTCTTCAGTCAAAACTTGAATCCGTACAGTTTGCCCATCTTCTAGGGACAAATGACTTTGGGGGTGCAGCACCCCGTTAGAGTAGACAGCAGTAATAATTTCTGACATCGGAGAGCGCACTTTTCGGCGAAGCGTTGCGAACGGGCTAATTTAACAAGAGCGTAACGTTTTTCAGGCGTTGCTGCTAGTCTGGGGCTAGATAACCCCAGACTAGCAGCAACGCCTGCATCACAGTTCACTCCGCTCTCACCCTTGAATTTAGGAAAGCCGAACGTAGCCCAAATCGCTTCAGTGGCAGCATCTGTAAGCAAAAATCATCGATAATAGCTGCAACCTTGATTCTGTCGTGGGTCAGGGGGTGACAAGCATTGATAAGCAGAACTTAAGTGGGTCAAGCTGGCTGGCTCAGCTCGCGACAACTGAAAACTTGGAGCTATCTGTTCCACCAAAGGAAGATTGAGTTATTCTTCGTCCTGAGTCTGAGAAGGTTTAACAGGAGAGTAAGTGCGATTTTTGACCAACTCATATCTTTCTTGGTGGCTCATCCACCTCGTCGAGCCAGCAGTAACCACATCTAACTCAGTTTCTTTCCAGGAGCTATTAGCTCGGTTGGACTGGACAGCCGTATTTTTGCTCGACTCTGGAGCTGAACTCTTGCGCCCCAACTTGTGTAAACCTGAAAGCATAACCCGTTTCTCCTGAAGCTGCATCAGTCCATCAAGCGCCCTTCCATATTAACTTTATCTCTGTAAAAACACTGACGGATTTCTCTGCAAATCGTTCACTTTTTTAATCAACTTTATCCGCCTCTTCATCGCGGCTTTGCCAAATTCTTTTTAATACGGGTGATATTTGGGCAAAGAACATTAGAATCTTGCTCATGAAACGAGGCGATCGCATCTACATCAACTGCGGGGCTTACACCCATCATGGAATCGACTGCGGTGATGGCACTGTCATCCACCATCCAGGGGGGCTAGACCAAAAACTTCAGGCGGTGATTTCCCGCACTTCATTGTCTGCCTTCGCCGCCGGAAGGGTGGTATTTGTGAGGGAGTACGGTAAGTGTGACTTGCCAGCTCTTGTCATTGAACGAGCAGAAAGCAAGTTGGGAGCGCCAGGATACAACTTGTTTAACAACAACTGCGAACACTTCGCTACATGGTGCAAGACAGGTATCTACGAGAGCGAGCAAGTCAGAAATGTTGGAGCCGCCGCAGGTGGTGTCTCTGGAAGTGGGGTAGCAGTGGCAGCAGGTATGGGTGTTGTTAGTGCCGCTGGTGCTGCGGCTGGTCTAAGTGGAGCTGGGATTATGTCAGGACTGGCTACAGTCGGTGGAATCGTAGGCGGGGGTGCTGTTGCAGGTATTGGTGTGCTTGGTGCGGCTCCAGTTGTTGTAACAACTATGGCAATGAACCAAGTTTTTCAGGAAGATGAGAGCCTAACTGAAGAGGAAAAGGAAGCTCGTGCAGTTGGTAGAGCTATGACAACTGCTGGCGCGGTTGCTGGCACGGCGGGAGCTGTTGGTACAGTAGCAGCTGCCGGAAGCGTTGCGGGTCTTTCCGCTGCTGGAATTACTTCGGGGTTAGCAGCCGTTGGCGCAACAGTCGGCGGCGGCATGGCTGCGGGGGTAGTAATTACGGTAGCTGCGCCAGCTGTCGCGGCGGCGGCGATTGGGTACAGCGCATACAGCCTCTGGAAATGGTTATCAGAATAACTTGCTCGTGGCGGGCTTTTCCTGTTTGAGTACAACTAGGGGGGCTTATATTTATGTCCCAATTATCGATTTGAAACCGAAGCTTCACTTGTGCTGAAACTGGTGAATCGCTCAGTTGAACAGTTAAAACTATGTTCCCCAAATTAGATTTATCTAAGCTACCGTCTGTACCTCTATCACGGAAGGCTGATTTAGATAGATGCTCCGCTATCTACTTTGCACTCGACTCAAATCACAATGTTTTGTACGTAGGCAAGGCTATTAATCTGCTTTTTAGATGGAAAGACCACCATCGCTTTGAACAATTGAGTCAGATTAATCGTACCAACTCAATAAGATTAGCGTGGTGGGAATGTACCCCTGACCCGCAAGTGCTGACTCAAGCTGAAAACCACTTTATCAAAGTATATAAGCCTTTACTAAACAACAGTATAGTTCCCACTATTCCTAAAGGAGACTTCTCTGTTGTCCTGAGTAAACTGGCAACAAATACTATAATTATGGGGCTATTTAAACGCTCTTACGGGTATGAACTTAAATTAGCATATGCTTGGCGTAACCGGAATGCTAGTAGGAAAATAGGACAGATACTCAAACAGTGTCAAAATGGTTTTACCTGGAACAAGGAGCATATCCACACTTCACCTGTATGGACTGGGAGCTATAACAATTCGCATGCTCCTCAACAAATCAACTTATATATATCTCCTTGTTCAACATCTGGACTATTTTGGGATGAGTGTACTAAAAGCTCCATAAAATTCTTAGTAGCAGGGGTACTCATGAGAGCCGTAGATTGGCGCTCCCACTATAGTATTCCAGAGCCAGACAATTTTTTGGATTTAGCTAAGCTTGATGAATTACTTGGTTGAGTTATCGCTCTTTAAAACTCCAACGCCGACCAAGCTGTTTGCCCTAAACCAGAATATTTAAGTATGAATATTGATATCGAAGCTGTCAAAAAAAGAATTGATATTATCAACTTCAAACAAGTAGAGCTACTGAAAATTGCCTTGACTCATCCTTCATATGTCTATGAGATAACTGAATTAACTCGGCAGCAACAAGAGGAACAGGAGAGGGATTACAGACGGCTAGCACACTTAGGCGATGCTATTATCAACGCTATTGTTACTGATTATCTATTGAAATACCGTTCGGACTTAAACAAAGACCATCTTACAAAATTAAAACAGAAACTTGTAAATAGGAAACAGCTTGCTGAGTTTGCACAGGAATTGAATTTGAGACAAATTTGTTTATTAGGGGGAAGCGAGAAGGGAAAAGAGCAAGATGAGTATAAGGATCATTTTGGCGAAATGTTTGAAGCCTTGCTGGGTGCTATTTACCTAGAATTTGAGCGGAATTTCTCAAATACAGGTTCCTGGCTTATCGAACACTTCATTAAAGAGGCTGTAGATGACCTTTTTGACAATGAATCAAAGGATGACTTCGACGAGAATGTTGAAGAGCTTGATTGGAGGAGTGCTATTGATGACGACTTGCTGATTTGGTATTACGAGTATGCTGACAATTCTGATTGAGTGAACCCTAAATACTTTTAACCACCAACTAGACGACCCAGACCCGAAGCGCTTCCGCTCCTGGGTTTCTAACCTGTCCTGACCAGAGGCAATTACACCAAGCTTGAAAGACGAGCTGGTTAAACACCGCCCCATGTAGCAGGTAATGGCAAACAACGCTCTACTAGAACACCGCTTGGGGGAGCAGGCAATGGCAAACAACGCTTTGGGGTAGCAGGCGATGGCAAACAACGCTCTAGTGGAACACCGCCTGGGGTAGCTCTTAGTGGTAAAAACTGGGGTAATGGTGACGGGAGATGAGTTTTGGGCATCGATGGTAGAGCTTCAATTACAGTCAAGCTTTCTTCTGCCTGACTGGTTCTAGTTGCAGTTGACTCCCATACCGCAACGATTCTAGCGACGGCGGTGGTAAGCATCTGCTCAATTTGCTTTCTAGTTGCAGTGGTTTGGGATTCCCTCTGTTGTTCTCTCAAAGCTTCTTTTTCTTGTAACACAAACATCCGCAGCGTGATGAGAAATAACATGAGATTAATCGCACCAGCATTAGCTTCACCAATCCGGTTTAAAGCATTTAAGCAATGGCTCAGAAAGTCTAGCCCAGTTTTCATTTCTTTTCGGTTCCTTGTTGCTGCCACTCCACGGGAACCCGCTGCCGACCATCGGTGACTCTGCCATTGCCAAATTCCCTGCTAGCAATTACAAATTAAAGGCAGCCGATTATAGCTGAAATCGGTGAATTCACTGAATTCATAAGCAGAAATCATTAGAACGGGCTGCAACCCCGATGATTGCGTAGAACGGGTCGCGCTCAATTGATAAGTTTTGATTAAGTGGGTAAAAATCGTTCGTCCAGTCAACGATAATTCAGTACTTTGAGTCTTGTCTTCCACAAAACCATGCTTTCGTGTAATCTACTGATACGGACAAGATTTAGCCAATGAAAGTTGCGGGAAACGGGCAGGGAAAAATACTCAACTCAGAAGAATTGAGGCGGCTTTTTACCGAAGGATTGCGATCGCCACGGGATAGAGCGTTGTTTGGCATCTGCTTATTCACGGGCTGTCGGGTGTCCGAGGCGCTGGCACTCCAAACCACTGACATCAAGGGTGAAACGTTGACTTTTAGAAAGTCTACCACTAAAGGCAAGTTGAAAACTCGCGTTGTTGATATCCAACCTGGTTTAGCCCAACTGTTGGCAGAGTACCAGCCACCACTAGAAGGGGCTTTGTTTCCAGGGATGCGGGGGCGATCTGTTACACTGACTCGGTTCGCAGCTGACAAGATTTTAAAGGATGCCTGCAAGCGGGTTAAGTTGGAGGGGGTCAGCACCCACTCGTTTAGGCGCACTGCTCTCACGATGATGTCCAGCGCCGGAATCCCCTTAAGGGTGATTCAAGAAATTAGCGGACACAGCGATCTGGGGACGTTGCAGCGTTACCTGGAAGTGACTTCAGAGCAGAAGCGCAATGCTGTAGCGGCGATCGGGTTTTGAGCTGAAAATCTTCATCCAATTTCACCATCTCTTCATAATTAGTTTGTTAGCGTTGTTTTCTCCAGGGGATTGATATGAATAAGACCCTTTGAGTAACACCAAACATACCAATGCATACAACTCAAGATTTCAAAAAGCAATTTCCAGGGGCGGCATAATATCTCCCTGTCAAAAAGCCCCTGGAAAATTTAACTTATGAGTCAGAATAGTACTCAACTTTGAAGAGTCTATTTTTACTGTAATCTTACGTAGGCTAGAAAGATAAAACTGCTGTCAGCAGCATTGAATATTAAGAAAAACAAATGTTAAAAAGAAGCAAATCCAAACAGCTTAAGATTGCCCAGAAAAAATATTATCGAACTTCTCAAAGTAGTTCTGCCTTTTTTTTATTAATTGGATTAATTTTTGTTTCTACTATAGTAACTTTAAAAAATAACTCGCAATTCACATACAACAAATCAAAAATAGACGAGCTTTTCTCTTTCGATAACTTAGATCGTAATTCTATTTCAAAAAAAATGGAAGTAGATAATAATCATAAACAAATTTTAAAAGTAGGTTCGATTGATGAATTGAAAAATACGGATTTTAATAGAATAGACAATTACGCTTCTTCTGTTCGTTATGACGGCACTTCAGTTTTTGAATTAGCTTCTCTCTTATCCCCTTATACTAAGACGGAAGCAGAAAAAGCCCGCATTATATATTCTTGGATTACCTATAACATTGCCTACGATGTATCAGCTTACCTAAGCGGTAATTATGGAGATTTGAGTCCACCAGAGATTCTGAAAACACGAAAGGGTGTATGTTCGGGGTTTGCAAACCTTTACGAAGCTCTTGCTAAAGCTATGGGATTGGATGTGGCTGTTGTTGATGGTTATGCTAAGGGATACGGTTATGTTGTTGGTAACACTACTGAAATAAATCATGCTTGGAATGCCGTACAAATTAATCACAAGTGGTATTTACTTGATTCAACTTGGGGGGCAGGTAACGTAAATAGCGGACAATTTAACCAGCAATTCAATCCCTATTATTTTGCCACTCCTCCTCAACAGTTTATCCTCGACCATTTCCCTACTAAAAGAGAATGGCAACTGTTAGAAACAGAGTATACAAAACAGCAATTTGAGACAACACCTGAAATTTCTCCTGAGTTTTTTAAGGATGGTCTTCAACTTGTCAGCCATCATCATCATACAATTGAGACTGGCGGACGTTTTCAAGTGGTCTTGTCAGCTCCTGAAGATACAATTGCTCTTGCCAAATTAAAATCTAATTGGGCTTCTTTCAACGATGCTTACACCTTGGTTCAGAAAAGAGATAACAAGATTATCGTGAATGTCGCTCCTCCAGTTGGGAACTCCCAGCTAGAGATATTTTCTCGGAATAAAGACGCTTCAGGAGCATATCAGCAGGCAATAACTTATAAAGTGATTTCTCAGAATGCGGGGGAAGAATTTCCTAAGACTTATTCGACTTTCTTAGAGAAGAATAGTTATTTATCCAGCCCATTGAATAAATCCTTGCCCGTCAATCAATTAGCTTATTTCCAAATTGAGGTTCCCAACGCGCTTGACGTACAGGTTATTGATGTCTCCTCAAATAAGTGGATTAAGCTAACTCGTTCTGGCGATGTATTTACAGGAAACGTACTTGTAAGTTCAAATAAAATTCAAGTTTCCGCCAAGTTTCTTGGAGATGATAATTACTGGACTTTGGTGGAATATAACTAACCCAAGGGAATTGAGGCTACTGTTTGCTTCTGGAGTGCGATCTCCAGGGAATACTAAGCATAAATCACTCAGTCACCAGTAAAAATTGCTATGCTTAATAATCCATTTATCCGTGCAGTCGGAGTGGCAGCAGTTGCCTATTTAATCCTTCGAGCGGCTTAGTTGGGCGCTATTCGCTTTTGCTAATGTTGCCCAGAGCTTTGCCACTTGGACAAAGTTCTACTTCATCCCTTGGTCAGAGGAAATAGCGATTGGTCTTGGAGTCGCATTTCTAATTTTTACCGCTGTCACCAAAGCGTCGAGATCGCGCTTAGTTTGCGATCTCCGCTTTCATCACCCACTTAAGCATCCACTCACGAGCGAACGGGGATTACTCAGAATTTGGATGAAATAGTTCCCCGCGCCGCTCCCAACTTCTTTGAGCTGGGTCCCTTCGCCTACTCCACTCCCTAAATTCAGTTTCATCTTTTTGGGCTGCTGACTCAAGCGTAGCGGCACTCACCCCAAGCCTTCGCGCCAACTGGGTAATGTCTTGGGGAGGTAGTACGGGCGGCGAACCGTACTGATAGGGCGCTCTTTTTGTACTCTTGAATTGCTTTCTTGACACGAAAGCTTCTTCCAAGACCGCCAAGCGCCGCTCCAATAGGGCGATCTGGGCTTTCAATGGGGCAGTCGCCTCATTTAATTCTTCGATCGCGACTCGTTCGCTCCCGCTCTTGCCGTCGAAGAACTGCTTGACTATCGCAACAATCGCCGCGCTTTCAGTTAGGGATTGGGATTGCATATACTCTCGCAACTTCTCGTGGTAAGAGGGTGGCAGGTAGCCCACGACTCTAATATTGTTGGTCGCCATTAGGTATGCTATTTTGTGCTTTAATATGCTACTTCCCAGCCTACTCCTTTTCGCGCTTGTATGCCAAATCAAGTCTTAAGTATGCTATCGCAGCATACTCGGAGCTAAAAGAAGGGCTGCGACAAGCAACGGAACAATAACGGCAGTCAGGCGCGTTAAATAACGGAAGTCACGCATCGCTGGCGTGACTCTCACAGCTTGAGCTTTACTACCCATTTACAAGCTTTGGGCGATTGGGCGGAAAAAAATAACGGAAGTTGTTTGAGGAAAATAACTTCAATTAGGGAAAGGATAAATTGCCAACAATTGCTACTCAAGGGCACGGCTCGCTATTTCTCTGGTATGGGTAACTGCCACAACGGACAGGTGTACCAGCCATTCTTATCTGGGTCAGAAGCCCGATTGGTATTGCATTCCTGAATCACCTGTTGATTTCGTTCTACGAGTTGTCGATTCTGCCCCCCCAAATTCCAGGCAATACCAAAGCCCAGCACCCCACTCATTCCCATGAGTATTCCAACCACCACTCGAAGATTTTGATGCTTAAAGATAGCGCTCAAAGCGGCTCCAATTCCCCGCCAGCCCGACTCGGCAATACTAGCATCAATTACTGCTGCCGCCCGCAGTTCCTTCGTCAACTCATTGGAAGCAGAACGAACGCGACCCACTTCTTCTAAGTATGGCTTCAACACCAACACAAGAGTATCCTTCAGCTGTGAGGGATGCTCCGCCAGGTTGCTATCCGTTTGCGCTAATTGCGCTCCAAGATCAGCCATTTCCACTCTATTTATCGCCGTTTCCACCACCCAAGGAAAAATTTTATCCGTTGCTGGAATTCCGCTTGATTGTAGAATTTGGAAGAGTTTCTGTTTCTTGTCCGCTGGCATCTTTGGATGTCTCTCGTTCAGAAAACGCATTATCGGCGAGTCGTTCGGCTCGTTCGAGTTGAGCATAGAAATCTTCCAAATAGGTTTGAATTTCCTGCTGTCCCAAAATCCCAAAATCGGGATAGTCCCGCGCCTCCCCCCAAGTCAACAGCTTCCGTTGGGAGTTGCGCCCATCAATCACCTTTTTCATTTCCAGGTCGAACAACCCCAGCCGCACCACTGGCGCTCGAAAACGTGACAGCAACGCCTGAAAACCCTGAGACTCAAAAAACTCCAGATCTGTCGTATTGCGCCCTAAATTAGCCACAAAGATAATCGGCATATATTGACCGATTGCTTTGGCTGTCGGCTCAAACAAATTCAGAGAATCGTTCTCCAAATCGCTCACAAACAGATAACGCATCTTGATGCCCAAACGTTTAGCCGTTTGTGGCACTTTTTTCGACACCAGCCAGGTGATGAGACTTTCATTAGTCCCAGCGCGACAATTTGCTACCACGGGACGGAGTAAAGCCGCATCCAGCAAAGGATTTGCCGTACTCGCTCTTTCAGTCGCCTCACTAAAAAACGCCTGCTTGTCAAACTTATAGCTGCCGTAATAATTGCTCGTCGTCGCATTACTCTTGTCAGTGTCAATCACAAAGAAATCCTGATGGAGATCCAAATGCCGCTGACAATCCAACCGCGCTCCCCAGGACTTACCAGTTCCCCCCTTCTCCCCAGCCCAGTAATTAATTGCATGGCTCACGACGAATATCTCCACTCGCTAGAAATTGACAGCAGACTTAGCAGTAGTGCTGGCGGTAGAATCTGGTTTGACTGATGGTTTAGTCGCTGGTTGTTTAGAAGCAGTAGCAGGCGTTGCCTCCGATGAAGACTTCGCATTCAACTTCTGCCAATACTTACGAAACGTACTCGGCTTGACTTGAATCCCGTAAGAAGCTGCCAGCCGACAAATATCCTCGGCATTATAGCCCTGCGACAGAGCGCGAGCAAACTTCTCTTGATTTGCCTCCAGCAACTTCTCGAAAGAAGCCGGATTAGGCTTAGAACCCCAGTCATCGAGTTCCGCCAGAAATCCATCGGGATTAGGTTGAGCATCTAGCGGAGTAGTTTCACCAACAGGAGTCGAGGATTTTTTAGACTTAGATTCGGTCGGCATGGCGAGACAGCCTTAAGTAAAATATTGCATCCACCTTTAAAGCTATCTAATTATAGAAGTAATATATAGAAATCAGCTCTTACAGTTAATAACATTACCAAGAGTGCAGCCAGTTAATCTATGATGCCAAGTGACATCCTCGGTAAAATACGCCTTTGGGCAACGATATACCCCGCGTAAAATCTAACTTTAATTTTGCCCCGCAGGGCAAGCTGTGAACTTTCGGAAAACTTGCTTCGCCAGTTTTCCTCATCGCTTCGCGACCGTTCAAGCTTGCCAGGGGTGTTCCCCTGGACCCCCAGCCCCCAGACACTCTACCAAACTACAGCGAATCAACTGCCGTGACTAACCGCCAACCTCTAGAAGAGATATTGCAAGGAGTATTTGAAGATACTCATCTAGAGCTACCTGGAAAAGTAGAACGTCCGAATAAACTCAGCTTTGTTGTCAGCGATGAAGAGTTAGAAATCCTTAATACTGCAAGAGGCGGAATCAAGTTGAGCGAGTACCTCCGAGCCGTTCTCTTCAAACAGCGACTCCCCATTCCTCATGCCACTGTTCCTGCCATTAACCGCGAAACCTTAGTGCAGTTAAACCGGATTAGCGCATTACTCAATCAACAGGCAAGGGCTTTAAACACTGCAAAAATCCAAAATAGCTTTTCGGGAATATCAGCGTCATATCTTCAGCAGTGCCTCGAAAAACTAGATGAATTAGCTCTGGAACTAAAAGAACTAGGTCGCGATCTTGTCCTGTTAAATGCTGGAATCAGGAGCGAGGATGATTGGGAAAATCTCTAAGAGCGGTAGCTTTAAAAAACTAGTCGAGTACCTGAAAAAAGAAAACTCAGTTATCCTGGGAACAAATATGTACGGTCAGGACAGCCGAGAATTAACAGCGGAATTCATGGCGATTAATGACCTAAATTCCAGCATCAAACAACCTGTTTTACACGCCTCTCTATCCTTGTTACCTGGAGAGTCCCTGAGCGACGAACAGTTTAGGTCAGCGTGTGAAACATGGATGGAGAAAATGGGCTTTGACCTGGCTCAGAATCAATATCTAATCGTGCGCCACAAAGACACCGAACACGAACACGCGCATATTGCCATTAATCGGATAGATATGGTCAGTGGCAAAGTTGTAGTCGATAGCTTCGAGCGTTACCGCAGCCAGGAAATTATTCGGGACTTAGAGCAGAATTATGGCTTAGAACAAGTTGCTCCTAGTTGGCAGAAAATTAGGAATAAAGAGCGCGAAATAGAACAGACTCCAGAACGAGCTAGTCGCCAAAAGTTGACGAGGGAAATAGAACAAGCAGCTCAAGATCTGCCGACAATGCCGGAATTTTTTCACCGCTTAGCATCGCATCAAATTAGAGCATCGGTAGAATTCACTCGGAACGGCAAGCCCAAGGGCATCACATACATGGCGGCATCTGGAGAGAAATTTGCTGGAAATGCCTTGGGCAAAGCCTACAGCTTCCCTGGATTGCAGAAATACCTGAAAGTGAGCTATGACCCAGTTAGGGATAACCAGCAACTAGCTGAAATTGTTCAGAGCGCACGACAACAACACCAGGAATTACAACCAGTAAGAGAACCAGCGCGAGAGGATGTGGAATTACACTCACAAGAGCGCTCTTTACAACCATTAGAAGATAGAAGAGTACCAGAGCGTCAAACCCAGCCGATTTGGTCGCCGCAATATGGAATTCCCGCGATCGAGGATTTAATCAAAGCTATCCCAGAGCATCCATTTGAGTCTCAAACTGAAAGCGCCGACAACGCTAATAGACAACGAGAAGAAGTCCAGGCTGCTTACCAACAATGGGCACTCCTAGCTAGGGCAGTATATCGAGTTGAATCACCACATGATGTTGACGGGCGAATTACATTCCTGATGCAGTCGCGGCGGCAGACCCCCAACCAAATCACTCAAGTTTTGTCACAAAGTCCCGCCGTGCAGGAGTTACTCAAACGCGATCTCACTTACGTCCAAAACTATTCTGAATTTTGTCAGTCTCAGGCTAATGCAAATCAAGCAACCTGGCAGACCGTTCTTGACCAATACCGCCTCGAAAGTGAGGCAGAGCGCCAGCGCCAGGAGCAACGGCGTATTGCCAAAGAGCGCCAGCTGATTCAGCAGCGAGAGCGACAAGATAACTTGAAGCAGCTCTTGCAGTGGCAGGAGGCTGCGATCTCTTTAGGTAAACCTGCATCCTATGTGGAGCGAATTCGAGAAGTCACGGCTGATTACCAGCGTGGTTTACCACTATCAGAGAAGATCGTTGCAGCAAGGCAAAAGGACTTAGCTGCTTATCAGCAACAGGTGGAACGTCATCGGGGAGGGTTGAGTTTATGAAGCCTATATACGCTCAAGCTTGCCCGAACGCTGAAAAGCGGGTAACAGAGGCGATCTCTCCAGTCTACAAAACCCAGTGGACGGGAGGGACGAGCATCATGCACTCTTCTGGCTGGGGGAAGAGGAGTTGACAGCGAGCAAGAAGGATCGCCTCCCCCCAGCCAGAAAAAGGCGCTGCTCGTCCCTCCCTCATGGCATTTCGTTGCGGTTTGCTATCTTTACCCCAAAATCTCTACTTCCACCAGCCCAGCTAAGCGCTGGTCAATGCTGTCGCGCACGAGCCGCGTTCATCAAGCGTCCTTTGCTTCTTGCCGATTTAACCCTTCTCTCAGCAGGATTGCCGCCATCTGGCTAATGGAACGCTCCTGGCTATCAGCTAGTTTCTTGAGCCTTTCCTTCTCCTCCAGAGTGACTATGACACTGATAGTTACTTTGTTAGCCGCTTTGGGCATAGGTGTCACAATAAAATGCTTAACCTATCATAACTATTCACTGTTGGTAAGAGAAGATGATAAGATAATGGCTCGTAGCAGTTATGAACTAATAATAGGAGTTATGTAAATTAAGGCGAACAAGGGGCGTGAGTAGCAACGGGCGATCGCGTCAAGAATTTTTGATTTATGGCAAAAAACAATAACAAAAACCAAAAAAACTCTATTAACAGCTCAAGTGCCGTGAACAGAGCAAATTACTGTTGTATTCTGTAGTAAGCGGAATTTCGCCCCCTGGAAACTGTAACTTTTGGTTGCAGCCAAAAGTATTGCAAATAATCGATGCAGCTTACGCCGCACGCCAGGGGGAAGAGAAATTGACTACCGCACTTCAACATATGCGATGGAGAACCTACCTTTGCTGTAACGCGATGACAAGCAAATCAGCACAGGTAAGTGAGATCCGGCAGTCGCTTCGATTGTAACAGACTAACGCGCCAGCGCGATAGTACAAACCGACAATTCTAGCACACTACCTTCTCGTAATCTCTTCATCGCTCACTACATAAGCGATGAAGAGATTATGACCGACATAACTAGAGACAAAAAAATCCTGCCCCCAATCTTCCCTAGCGACCCAATCGGGGCGGAGTTTTGCAAGTGGTTTTGGTCTACAAGCGAAAGCTGGGATGGTTGGGACTGGATCTGTGGAACGCCACCTACACCAACAGCCAAGACCCAGTGGCGGACACAGAAGAACTTCCCCATCCAGCCAATAGAACTTTGGCAGAGATTTCTAGATCCAAACGAAGCGATTGGCGTAAGATTCAAAACTGATTGTAAATATTTGTTACTAGACATAGATAAAGCCAGCTCCATCCATCCAGCGAACAATCCTGCCGATTACCTGATGGTAATTTACACGCTGCGCTCGATTGGACTAGTCGGCTACGTAGCGTTGAGGTCTACCTGGAGCGGCGGCATACACCTATACTTTCCCCTCCCACGAGCTGTAAATAGCTTCAAACTCGCTTGCCGAGCCAGACTCGCCCTAGAGCGGGAAGGATTCAAGATTGCCTCTGGGCAACTAGAAATTTTCCCCAACACCAAGCCCTACGCTCAAACAGGAGTGGGATTTGCTTTATTCAATCCCCACCGCCTACCATTGCAGCCTGGTTCTGGTTCGTGCTTACTAGATGATGCACTCTTACCCGAATCAGAATCAGTCGCAGATCTTCTCATAGCATTCCAAACAGCCGCCGAGCTTCAGGACATGGAACTGCTGTCATCCAAATTCCAGGATGACTACGACACATTCAAAAAACATCGATTCAACCGAAGTACAGATTCGCTCTCTCAATGGCGGAGTTACCTAGAAAGTGTCAAAGCACAAGGCTGGACGGGACGCGGGCAGACCAATATCATCCTGCTGCATCTAGCAGCCTATGCCAGGGTATTTCTCCAATTGTCGGGAGAGCAACTAATTGACGCAGTGAAAAGCATGGCAAAATCTGCTCCAGGATACGAGCAATACTGCAACCACAAGCGCGACATCCACCAACGTGCCGTCGATGTTGCCCACAGCGCCGAGCAATACTACTGGAGGTTTGGAGACGAACCAAGCCGTGAGGGAACCTATGCCTACCACTTTGGGCGA
Organism: Chroococcidiopsis sp. CCALA 051; assembly: GCF_003015105.1. NCBI lineage: Bacteria > Bacillati > Cyanobacteriota > Cyanophyceae > Chroococcidiopsidales > Chroococcidiopsidaceae > Chroococcidiopsis > Chroococcidiopsis sp. CCALA 051. The sequence continues at coordinate 14,535 of NZ_PYCI01000051.1, forward strand.
GAGTTGGGAATTTCTCCGCCCCAACAGCCTGCCAACAACATCGCCAACTTCAAAACCAGTTTCCAAGCCAGCGAGCGGATCAAACAGGCAGTAGCAACACTTAATGCATCAAGCAACTTGCCCGATACTACCAGAGCCAGGATGTCCGCCATAATTGCCACCGCCAAAACAAGCGGCAGGAGCATCAGCGCCACCACGCTCTACAAACCCCAAAACCTACCGCTGTGGCATCCCGACCACTACCAAACTTCCCTAGAAGAGTGCCACCAGGAATTAGCCGCACCGCCACTGCCTGCAAGTGACGACTCAAATTCACCCCAAGAAGACAAACAAGAAAAGTGCCAAAAAGAGGCATCGGCAACACAACAGGGTGTAACAGTCCTCAGCGAACCAGTTTCGGCGACTCCAGAGCCATCCCCCCAGCCGACAGCAAAATTGCCACAATCCGCTCCTGGAGCCTTGTTACACCCTCTTCCTATATATGAAGGGTATGGGTTTCCAATGGCGGGGGCGGCTCCCAAAAAGCCAGCCCCCGCCCAAAATTCAAAACAACAGGGGGAGTTTGAGGGGGAGACTGCGCCCGATACTCCTGCTGCCTCTTCAGTGCCACCGGAAACAATTCGCCGCCTAATCAAAATTCGGCTTGAAGCAATTCAGAAGGCTAACAAAGCAGTGCGGATGCAAGGGCTGGCTGAGAACCGACTCATCAGCGGCGAGGAACGAGAGCGACTCGAAACCACTGCCAAAATGCGATTTCTTTGGGGGTCGGGCGAACCGATTTTGATGGCTGAGGTGCGGTCGTGGGCTAGAGCCAATCCAGATGCCCTGCCGGAACTGCCACCGGATGAGTCTGCCCTGTCAGTCGGAGCAGCCGACGATGGCGATCTCACAGACATCAACGTAGGCATTGCATCTACCAACAACGCAGACATCAATGCAGGCATGGAGTCAAAATCAACCGCAGAAGAACTAGAACGAGCAACCGACTATCTAGACTATCTACAAGCATCCAATACAGCAGATTTGGAACCGCCTTTTGACTAGACGTATTATGTAGGCGAAAATAGAAGGTTCGTGTCACTAGGTGCAGCCTTGTAAAGTTTTGTAAAAATGACTGATTTTTCAGGGTTAATTGATAAGAAATACAAATGATAACTTTGCCGAGTTTGTCTCCTTCTAGGCAAAGTACAATGAGAATATAGACCTCAGCATGAGGACTTAACCCATGCTATCTATCACTAGCCAACTTCCATTTTCGGCAAAGATATTTTCTCAAAATACTCCGCCATCCAAAAAATCATCTCAAAGGGAAAGAGAATATCTGCGACCATCGGAAGTCAATGCCATGATTGGTGCTGCTCAAAAAGTAGGTCGTCATGGTATCAGAGATGGAGCAATTATTTTATTGATGTTTCGTCACGGACTAAGAACTGCCGAATTGGTTGCTCTGAAATGGTCGCAGATAGATTTAGTAGGAGGTTATATAGAGATACATCGTGTCAAACATGGTCATGACAGTATTCATCCTCTACGTTCTCCCGAATTGAGAGCTTTGCGTCAAATTCAAAGAGATTACCCCGATACGAGTTATGTTTTCGTATCCGAACGCAAAGCACCTCTATCAACCCGTTCAATCCGTCATATCATAGCCAGAGCTGGAGAAATTGCTAAAATCGCTTGGACAGTTCATCCTCATCAACTACGTCATGCTTGTGGCTACTATTTAGCTGCCCAAGGTCATGATACTAGGGCAATTCAAGACTATTTAGGACATAAGAATATACACCACACAGTTCGTTATACTCAAATGTCACCTCAAAGATTTGAAAAGTTCTGGAGAGATTAAGCAACCAGTTGTTGTGTCAAACCAGCAATTCTCTCGTTGAGATCCAGCTTAAATGTACCATAAGGATTTACATGAGTGAAAATTAAAGGAGTAATTGCTCTTTTATCGACTTCAGTTAACTTTTGCTGCCAATGTTTCTGCTCCAGAACACTCTGAATCATCAAAGTATTCACATAGACCAAACATATCTGCACTCTTGTGCAAAGATAAAACCGATAATTCCTGACTTTCCAAGCGATTAGAAGCAAACTCTCCACCTTTACCGTAGAAGATAAAATCATTAACGCCATTCCATCTTTCCACTACATTTAATCCTTCATTAACTTCTCGCCGGACTTCTCCTGAGTCAAGGTACTGACACAAGAAAATCGTTTTTATCACCCGACCTAATTCCAATAATGCTAGATAAGTCGGATGTTTAAAGGGATTTTTGCTAAAACGTTTGAGAATTGCTTCTGTTTCAGCCGTTCCCAACCTTAAAGCAGTAGTAAACTTCACCATCTGGTCATACTGTTGACGAATTAAATCCCAGTTAATCGGACGAGTCAGAATCGGTTGTAGATTAGGGTAAGCATCACTTTGTCCAACGTGAGGACGATATAACTTTTGTACCTTAATCCGTTTCAATCTGGGCATTAACTGAAATCCCAATAAGTGAGTAAAGGCAAATGCCACTTCACTTTGACCATGACTATCCACATAGTTTTTCTGCACGTCCATATTAGTACAGTGACGTAATACCCCTTCAATCATGGCTGCAACTTCACTACTGGAACAAGTTTTGAGTTGGGAATAGATACAGGTAGATTTCTTCTCGACGTGCCAATAAATCATCACTCCTCGACCCCCATAACGGAGATGATACTGGGTTAGAAGATTTTGATCCCATGCACCAAAATGTTTGCTATCACTGGCGCAAGTAGTAGTTCCTTCTCCCCAAATATGAGGTAAGCGAATAGAGAAGATAGCATTAATAACATCACCAATTGCACTGCGTAACTGGTCTTTGTGGATATACCGACGACGTACATAGAGTAAATCTTGATAGTTTTCGCCATTAATACCTGTATTAATTCTTTTTAATCCAGTATTAGTTCCCATGCCATAAAGACAAAGTAATAATCGCTTTTGTAGTGTTTCTCTGTCTATAATCTCTCTTGTACCCATACTTGTGAAATTATGGGTAAAATCTACTCTTAAATCCGTTTCCTTAAGAATATCTAAAAGACTGGTATGCTCCCAAGTTCGGTTAATTTCTCCCTTGAGTTGTTTAAGATTAATGGGTTCAGGTGCAGGGTCTATAGGGCTAAGTCTAATAAAACTTTGACCTTTCTTTCCAAGAATAGTAACATCTTGGTTCTTGGGCATTCCTTTATCTAATTTTTCTAGCCCCTGTGCCATTTGTGCCTGTAAGTTTGAGATCAAGGCTTCTACATCTAATGGAAGGCTTAAAGCCTGATAGTAGACTTGACGGTGTTGTTCAAAATCAGTAGGTAAATCACGATCTGGATTACCATAACGAGATGCTCCTACTACCCAAATTTCTTTACAACTGAGTCTTTCTCTCAAAGCTTGTAAAACAATAATTTCGTAGTTAATCCGGTTGATTCTATCTTTGCCATCAGAATCTTTTTCTAAGATAATTTCTTTCCAACCACTTTTAAGAACTCCATCAATCGGTATAGTTTCGCCGTTGTCATAATATCGAGATTTACTTTGAGCCGATTTTTTTAGTAGCTCTAATGCCTGAATTACAGGGCGATGAATATCATTATTAGAACAAAATTCTAAGACCTCTAATAGTTGAGGAATCAGCCGTCGATAGTGACTAGCGAAAGAGGAACGCATTACCGTATGTACTCTTTGACGATAAGCTGTACCAGTTGCTTTATATTCAGCCACTAAATCTTTGAGAGTTTTTTGAGAAACTACAGGATATATAACTTTTTCAATAACTCCCGAAGGTTCAGCTACAGCTACTTCAGCCATGCGAAATAAAATATTAGTTTTTCCGGTTACTTCTTTAAACTCCGAGACTAATTCTTTATTGATACGCCTTTCCGCTCTTGTCCCAATCCGTTGAATAATTGACATTAGTAATTCGATGAGATTGTCAGTAATCTCTTGAGAGCGTTGAACACAAAACGCTGCCATCAAAGTATAGCGAATCGCTGGGGGATGTTGTCGTAAAAGGTAAGGAGTTTCTGTAGCCGCCCGCTGACGGTAGGTTTTAATTAGTTTGGGTGATATTCCTTCAAATAAGTCAAGGGGTAAACCAAGAACGCGAATCCGTTTTAATTTTTCAATTTCAGTTAAGAAACGCATCTTCGCCAACAGGTCCTGGATCTGTTTTGAGAAAGGCAAACTCGGAAGTTTTTAGCTTCAGAGAATCCTGTTTTTCCTCTGTATTCTCTGAATTTTCTGTGGTTAAGAGAATATCAATTTCAGCCAGAGTTTCTTTTGATAGCCCAGAAAGTGTGTGATAGCAAAATTCACTTTCATACTGACTGATAGCACTACGAATCAAACGCTCAATTCTTCCTGATGTGGGCGGTTCGATTTGCAATTCTCTCCATCTTTGATAGACACTTTCAACGAGTGATTCAAACTTTTGTTCATGAGGTAATACTTCTTTAATGAGCCAGTCGCTCATTTCTACTGAATCTTGAACGGTCGCTACTCTAAAATTAAATAAACGACGAATTTCAACACGATAAACTTTTGCTGTTCGTCCTTGCCAATCATAATCTGAGTATGAGCTTTCAGGAATTTTAAGTTGATTTGCTATGTAAGAGATAATAATTTGGGGAATAGACGATTTTTCGTCAGGAAAACAGGTAAAAATCTGAAAATGTTTTAATAACAGAGCAAATCCAATCTGATTACCGCCGACTTTGTTTCTGACTAATTCTAATTCCGTTGGCAGAAGTGTCCAGTTTTCAATTAGTTCTTCTGTATCCCAAATTGGCTTGACCATTCATCTTCTTCCCATCGTTTGAAAGCCTGAGTATTTCTCAAGCGAGTGTATGAGAAAAGATTGTTGCACTATGAGAAATTAATCAACTGTGCAGATTTCAGGCTATTTGTCAAAGTTTTAAAAAAAGATATATTTAGAAAATTTATGAATCAGGGACAAAAAGGGGGCTAAGAGAGAAAAGTGATTCGGAAGCTAGAATCCTTATATATCAGATGTTCTAGCTACAGGCTGCACCTGATGACACAAACCTTCTATTTTCGCCTATGTAGTAGATAGAAGCGATCGCCTTTACATTCATAACTGGACTATCGCCGCTAGATTAGGAGAGATGCGTCTTAAGTGCCAACGCGCTAACCTTACCAAACAAACTGCTGGTTATGCCCAAGAGGAACTTGCTGCGAACTGTTCATGCTTTAGATAAATCTGGAGCCATTCCTGTCTATGCTGAATGCGATTGGTGGGAAGCTTGGGAATGTTACGGTGACGGTGACAATGTAGATGATTGGGTACTAGCTGGAGACGGAACATTGGATGAGTGTATTCAGGCACTAACCAACGTAATTTCCTTTGAGGTAAACGCTCAAATCAAAAATTGGGATTTCGAGCTTTCTGAGTGGGAAAAAATGCAAGATCGAAGACGAGCGGAAATTAGAAAACAATGCCTAACCACTGGCTTCGCTGGTACAAAAGGTTCGTGGGATATTCGTGCCAGTTTGACTGCCGAACGAATACTGTATCAGCGAAATCATTTGTTTGAACGTCATGGAGTTGACCCAAGTGGTTTTGCCCCTAATCCCAGCTCTAAAAAACTATAGGCTCACGCGACCAACTGACTGAATCGGCGCGCCCAAATTAAAACCGAGGCAGGGTCGGCTATTACGCTAGAAATGGCATCGCTCCTTAGAGCGGCAGATTTTCGCTCTTGATGTGACAGGAGAGCAATGATGCCAAAAACACCCTCTAAGCAGGAGAAGTATTTGCAAGAGTTGGAAGAATTAGAGCGCTCTTGTGGTGGGGTATTTGCTTGCATCACCCCAGAACGACACAAGATCGTATGGGAGCAGAAAGCATCAAAGCTAGAGCAACAAATAGCCGCTGCCTCTACTGTTGAACAGAAAGAATACTTGCAACAGCAACTAATCGAGTTGAACCAAAGGGAGCAGAGAAAGGCTACTCGTATAGCCCAAGTACATTCTGTTTTGGCTCCAGAATCTTAACGCTATCCGCAAACTGAGTTAAATTCCGACGAATGCAACTCGCGATGGGGTGAGTGCGATCGTACTCGCTTTAAATTTTTTATAATTGTAATTCGATAACAACAAACAGAATTGACACAACTAACGGTTTGTGCCATGCTATGAATGACTCGAACGCTACTAAAAAAGTAGTAATCGAGTTACAAATTGTTTTGCGTTCAAAAAAAGGTCCTACTCTAGGACCCCATTACTTTTTTTGTTTCTAATTCAATTATGTCAAATAATGCAAACGGACTGATGAAAGCTGGTGTCCGAGTAGATGAGCCTGAGCAAAAGGCAGGCTACTCAGACCCTACTGCTAAGGTTGCAATCTCTGCGGCGATCGCCCCGCCGCAGTTGACTGCTGCCACCTTGAAATTGAATCCCCGCAAGCAGACGTACATTCACCCCAGTTGGTTAGCGAAAGGGCTGTCTGGCGATCGCCAGTGTATGTTTTCGCTCCACACCCAGGCAAACTGCTTTACTCCCAAAGGTGAGAGTGACTTTGATGCCGAAAGCTACAAGCTCAAGCACCAAGCTGCTCTAAGCCAGTATGCGAAAGAACTGAAAGCAGAAGGCTATACCGTCTACACGGAAGGTTCTAATAGCTTTTGGTATGAAACAAAAGCTGGCGCAACGATCTCGGCTCAACCCGACATTGTGGCAGTGCGCGGAGATGAGGCGCTCGTACCAGACATCAAGACTGGCAAAGAACTGCGGGTGTGTGACATTGCTCAGGTCAAGCTGTATATGGCATTAGTTCCCGCCGTTGGTCTGCATGGAATCCGTAAAATTCCTAGAGGACAGCTAGTCCACAAAGGTGAGGTTTATGATATTTCACCAGATCAAATCTCGACTGAGTTTAAGCACCAGGTTGCTGAATTAGTTAATGCGCTAACAGTTGCAGATACGCCACCTGTTACACCTAGCGCACAGGAATGTCATTGGTGTCCCCTGCGCCATCTCTGCCATTCCAAAGTAGAGACTGTGGTTAAGGGTGAGGCTGACTGGCTGTAGGCTGGAGCGCCGTGCAGGAATTTTGGTGCGAACGCAGGTTCCTGCACGATAAAGTCTCGGTTAGGCGCTCGATCCTGGGCGGTGTAGTGTGGTTTGCAACAGACTGCCTCGCTTATCTGTTGAGTCTACTCGCGACTTTTCTTATGACCCATGACAAAAGCCAAACTCAGGGAAATTGCATCGATTCGCACAGGCTACCCTTTCCGTTCCAAGATCGAGCGCAATCCAGACGGAACAGTAGGAGTTATCCAAATGAAGGATATTGATGAATACAACCACCTGGAACTGAGTGACGTTTACAAGGTGCAGCTTGAGGATTTCAGTGAGGAGCATCTGCTGCGGCAATATGATATTTTATTTCGCTCTAGAGGGGTTTCCAATACGGCGGCGCTTGTAGCCGAGAAAATTGAATCATTTGTGGCAGCAACACCGCTGATAGTGATTCGGGTGCGCTCTCGGAAGGTCGTTCCAGGGTATTTAACTTGGTATCTGAATCAACCCTGTGGGCAATATCAGATTAGTCGATTGTCAGAGGGTAGCAGCTTGCTAATGGTGAGCAAGTCAGCATTAGAAACGTTGGAGATTGATCTGCCGCCGCTTGAGACACAGAAAGCGATCGCAGAGATTGCTGCATTGAGTCAGCGAGAGCAGCAGATTATGAATGAACTAGCGCAAAAGCGCAAGGCGTACATTAATGCAGTCTTGATGCGGAAGGCTGTAGGAGGATAAAGCATTTGAAATGACAGCTGAGATAATGGCAGTTCACCAAAGCTAAAAGATTTGGAGCGAATGCGTTGACGGGTGCAAAGCATTTTGTATGTTGTAGGGATTTTGTAACGAAGCGAAACCAATGGCTGAAACTAGCAAAATTAAACAAGACGAAATTAACAGTATTCTTTGGGCGGCGTGCGACACGTTCCGAGGAGTGATTGACCCATCGGAATACAAAAACTACATCCTAGTGATGCTATTTCTGAAGTACATTAGCGAGATTTGGAAGGAACACTACGAGCAGTACCAGAAGCAATATGGGGATGATAAGGATCGGATTCTGCGGCGGCTGGAACGGGAGCGGTTTGTCATTCCTGAAGGAGCCAGCTTTTTTGACCTATACGAACAGCGCAATGCAGACAATATCGGGGAACTGATTAACATTGCGCTAGAGAAAATTGAAGAACACCCGACGAATAAAGCCAAACTGGATGGGGTGTTTCGCAACATTGACTTCAACTCGGAAGCGAACTTAGGCAAGACAAAAGACCGCAACCGACGGCTAAAGAACCTGATTGAGGATTTTGCCAATCCTAAGCTGGATCTGCGTCCTTCGCGGGTGGGCGAAGATATTATCGGTAATGCCTACATCTATTTAATAGAGCGGTTTGCGTCTGGGGCAGGCAAGAAGGCAGGGGAGTTTTTTACACCAGGGCAGATTTCTAAGCTGGTGGCGAAGCTAGCGCAGCCGCAACCAGGCGATCGGATTTGCGATCCTGCGTGTGGATCTGGGTCGTTGCTGGTCGAGGTAGCTGAAGAGGTAGGCAGCAATAACTACTCCCTGTTTGGGCAGGAGGTAAATGGCGGTACTTGGGCGCTGGCGCGGATGAATATGTTTTTGCACGGGAAGGACGCTGCCCGAATTGAGTGGTGCGACACGCTTAACAGTCCGGCACTGGTGGAACTGGACAAGCTGATGAAATTTAATGTAGTGGTAGCAAATCCGCCGTTTTCTCTAGAGAAGTGGGGAGCAGAGGATGCAGAGAAGGATACCTACAACCGCTTTCGGCGGGGAGTGCCACCCAGAACCAAGGGGGACTATGCCTTTATTTCTCATATGGTTGAGATTGCCCTGCCAAAGGAGGGGCGAGTAGTGGTGATTGCGCCGCATGGGGTACTGTTTCGGGGATCGAGTGAGGGGCGCATACGGCAGAAGCTAATTGAGGAGAATCTGCTGGATGCGGTGATTGGGTTGCCGCCTAACCTATTTCCCAGTACATCCATTCCGGTAGCAATGTTAGTGTTTGACCGCTCGCGAGAAGAAGGAGGCGCAAATGAAAACCGCCGCGATGTGATATTTATTGATGCTAGCAATGAGTATCAGGCGGGCAAGAATCAGAATGCACTGCTTGATGAGCAGGTGGAGAAAATTGTGCAGGTTTACCGAGAGCGTAAGGACGTACCAAAGTATGCCCGTGTAGCGCCACTGGAGGAAATTAAGGAAAACGATTTTAATCTAAACATTCCTCGCTATGTGGACACGTTTGAAGAGGAGGAAGAAATTGACATCGTGGCAGTTCAGCAAGAGATTGAGCAGCTTGAGGCTGAATTGGCGGATGTGCGGAGCAAGATGAGCAAGTATCTAAAGGAGCTTGGCGTATGATTCCGAAGGATTGGGATTTCATACCGCTTGAGCAGCTAGCTTCTGTAGAAAGGGGTAAGTTCACTGCACGCCCAAGAAACGATCCTCGTTATTACGGCGGTTCAATTCCATTTGTACAAACAGGAGATGTAGCTGCTGCCAACGGACTGATTCAGGGTTATACGCAAACACTAAACGAGGAAGGACTAAGTGTTAGTAAGCTATTTCCCAAAGGGTCAATTTTGATCACTATTGCTGCCAATATTGGGGAAGTCGCTATGACTTCCATAGATGTTGCTTGTCCAGATAGCATCGTAGTCGTTCAAGCAAAATCCGGTGTTTGTAGGGAATGGTTGAAATATGCGCTGGTAGCAAGAAAGCCAGTAATGGAGGCAGCAGCTACTCAAAACGCTCAAAAAAATATTAATCTTCAGGTTCTTCGTCCGCTTCCAATTCCTACCCCACTCAAGGAGGAACAATACAAAATAGCTGAAATTTTGGCTGCTTGGGATGAGGCGATCGCCACCACAGAACAGCTAATAGCCGCCAAGCAAAAGCAGAAACAAGGCTTTATTCAGAAAATATTTCAATCTAAAGAATTTCCAATTATTGAATTTGGCGAATTTGCTGATTTAAGAGGAGAAAAATTTAATCCCTCTCAAAATAAAGAGGAGCGGACTTGCATTGAACTAGAGCATATTTCTCAAGAAATAGGTCAAATTATCGGAAGCACTAAGTCAAACGAACAAAGTAGTATAAAAAACATTTTTTCTCCTGGAGATGTTTTATTTGGCAAGTTACGCCCTTATCTGCGGAAGTATGTCAACCCTGATTTTAGTGGTGTCTGCTCAACTGAAATTTGGGTGTTAAGGGCAAAACCTTCACTGTGCAATAACAGGTATCTTTTTTATCTAGTCCAAACTCATCAATTTATAGCGGCTTCCAATAAAACATCTGGCTCAAAGATGCCTCGTGCAGATTGGGGACTTGTTTCAGAACAACCTTTTCCTCTTCCTCCTCTTGATGAGCAGAGAAAAGTTGCTGCATTCTTAGATACTTTATCGTATGAAATTAAACTGCTTCAGCTTCTGAAAGATAATTTGGAGTTACAAAAACGCGGACTAATGCAAAAACTCCTCACTGGGGAGTGGCGCGTCAAAATTGAAGAAACAGCAGCGCAGTTAACGGAGACAAAAGCATGACCGTAACTATTCCCATCCGAGCCATTGAACTCGCTCCTGGCAGCCATATCGCTATTCATAATTTGTCGTGGCAGGACTTTGAACGGCTGCTTGAAGATTTAGGAGAAAAACGCAGCACCCGCGTCGCTTACTACCGAGGAACTCTAGAAATAATGTCTCCCCTAGCAATTCACGAACGCCCCCACCGCATCATTGCTGACATTGTCAAAGCAATTCTCGATTCTCAAGGGCGGGATTGGGAAGATTTCGGCTCCACCACCTTCAAACGCCCAGAGATTGCCGGAGTCGAACCCGACACCTGCTTCTATATCCAGAATGCCAGCCAGGTTAAAGGCTGCACCGATATGGATTTAGATACTTACCCACCCCCAGATCTAGCAATTGAGTCCGATGTCACCTCAAAAACTACTCTCGATGCCTACCTGGGGTTGCGCGTCCCCGAAGTTTGGATCTACCGCGATCGCCAGCTAAAGATTTACATTCTGCAAGACGGTAACTATATTGAATCCCCTACCAGTCTCGCCTTTCCCGCGCTCCCCATTCCTACTCTCATTCCTCAACTGGTGCAAAAAGCCATTACCGATGGAACTAGCCAGATGTTGCGGGAATTGAAAACCCAACTCACCTCAAACTGAGCAAAATGACTCAAGGCTTCCAATTCAACGAAAAATATTTGTCTCAAATCCCTGCCCTGCAACTGCTCGTCGCTCTGGGCTACGAGTACCTGCCACCCGAAGCCGTCCAGATCCAACGGCGCGGCAAGCTCAGCAACGTGCTACTAGAGGATATCCTTTGCAACCAACTGCAAAAACTCAACCGCATTACCTTCAAAGGGCAGGAATACCTATTTAGCGAGGCAAATATTCAGGAAGCCATCCAACGACTGAAAAATATTCGCTACGACGGCTTGCTCAAAACCAACGAAGAAATTTACGACTACCTCACCCTCGGCACCAGCCTGGAGCAGACCATCGACGGCAATTCCAAAAGCTACAGCCTGCGCTACATCGACTGGCGCAACTGGCAAAACAACGTCTTCCACGTCGCGGCAGAATTTAGCGTCGAACGCACCCGCAGCACCGAAACCGCCCGCCCAGATATTGTCCTGTTCGTCAACGGCATCCCCTTCGCCGTTATCGAGTGCAAATCTCCAAAAATAGAAGTCGAGCAAGCTGTTTCCCAGTGCATCCGCAACCAGCGAGACGAGTATATTCCCAAGCTGTTTATCTACGCCCAATTGCTGCTAGCAACCAATAAAAATGAGGTAAAATACGCTACCATCGGCACACCCGCTAAATTCTGGGGCGGTTGGCGCGAACAGATAGACCGAGATGAAGACATTGCTACCCTGGTCAACACTCCCTTACAGGACGAGCAAAAAAATCGCCTCTTCTCCGGCGAGATTGCACCAGCACGCTCCTTCTTCGATGCCCTAGCCGCCGAAGGAGCGCGACAACTCACCGCCCAAGACCGCGCCCTCTATAGCCTTTGCCGTCCAGAACGCTTGCTCGACCTGACGTACCAGTTCACCGTGTTTGATGCCGGATTGCGGAAAGTCGCCCGCTATCAGCAATTCTTTGCCGTGAAAAACATTCTCCAGCGCGTCAAACAGGTGGATGCCGAAGGACGGCGCAAGGGCGGCGTGATCTGGCACACCCAAGGATCGGGCAAATCGCTGACAATGGTGATGATGGCGCGGGCATTGGCACTCGACCCAGACATCTCCAACCCGCGCATCGTAATAGTAACCGATCGCGTTGACCTGGACGAGCAAATCAAAAAAACCTTCGCCAGTTGCGGAATGCAGCCGGAGCAAGCTGATTCCGGTCGCCACTTAGTGGCGCTGATTGAAGAGAAAAAAGCCAACATCATCACCACCGTAATCCACAAATTTGCAGCAGCCCTGCGAGTGCGAAAATTCTCAGAACCCGACCCTAACATCTTCATCCTGGTGGACGAGAGCCACCGCAGCCAGTACGGTAGCTTCCACCCGCGAATGCGGCAGGTATTTCCCCACGGGTGTTACTTGGGCTTCACTGGCACTCCCCTGATGAAGAAGCAAAAAAGCACTTTCGCCAAATTCGGTGGCATCATCGAACCGTCCTACACCATCCGCCGCGCTGTAGAAGATGGGGCAGTAGTGCCGCTGCTCTACGAAGGTCGCCACAGCGAGCAGCAAGTCAACCAAAAGGCAATTGATACTTGGTTCGAGCGCTTATGCCAGGGACTCACCGACGAGCAAAAGGCAGACCTGAAGCGCAAATACAGCCAAGCGTCCATGCTCAACAAAACCGAGCAGACCATCTACTGCCTTGCCTTCGACATCAGCGAACACTACCGCCAAAATTGGCAAGGTACTGGATTCAAAGCCCAACTCGTTGCCCCTGGCAAAGCTAGCGCCCTGAAATACAAACAATTTCTAGATGAAATTGGCTATGTCACCTCTGAGGTAATTATCTCACCCCCCGACACCCGCGAAGGCTACGAAGATGTAGAAGCGGAACCTACCGATGCAGTCCAGAAATTCTGGCAGCAGATGATGAAACGCTATGGTTCCGAACGCGATTACAACCAGCAGATCGTCAACAGCTTTCAGTATGGCGACACTCCAGAAATTTTGATTGTCGTCGATAAGCTGCTAACTGGCTTCGATGCTCCCCGCAATACGGTGCTGTACTTGACTCGCCCCCTGCGAGAGCATACCTTATTGCAGGCGATCGCCCGCGTCAACCGCCTCTACTCCGACGCAGCCACCAATGCCGAGAAAGAGTTTGGCTATATCATTGACTATGCTGGGGTGTTGGGCGAACTGGACAAAGCCCTAACTGCCTACAGTGCGCTGGAAGGATTTGACGAGGACGACCTGAAGGGTACGCTTGCCAACATCCGCGAAGAAATTGACAAGCTGCCCCAACGCTACGCCAACTTGCTGGATATTTTCAAAGGAATCCAGAACAGCCACGACGAAGAAGCTTACGAGCAGCTGCTGGCGGATGAAAAGTTGCGGGATGAATTCTACGAGCGACTGACGCAGTTTGCTAAAACCTTGGCGATCGCCCTATCTTCTGAAAAGTTTTTACTCTTAACGCCAGAAGATAAGATCGACCGCTATAAAAAAGACTTGAACCGCTTCCAACATTTAAAAAAAGCAGTGAAACTCCGTCACGGGGAAGCTGTCGATTACCGCGCTCTAGAACCTAAAATCCAAAAACTGCTGGATACCCACATCTCTGCTACCGAAGTAGTCCAAATCATCACCTCCTTCAACATCTTTAATGAAGCAGAGTATCAAGCTATCAAACAGCAGCAAAGAACTCCTGCATCCCTGGCTGACACCATTGCTAGCAATACCAAACGCCAAATTAGCGAGCGCATGGAGTCAGACCCCGCTTTTTATCAACCGTTTTCAGAACTAATTCAACAAACCATTAATGACTTCCGCGCCCAACGGATCTCCGAAGCCGAATACCTGCAAAGAGCCGAGGAAATTCGAGATGCCGTAGTTTACCGCAAAGCAGATCGCCAACCGGAGGAACTGCGGCACAACCCTGACGCTCTAGCTCTCTATGGCTTGCTCAAACCCTTTATAGAAAAACACACCCAAGAACGGGCGGAAATTGAAACTATCAGTAAAGAGGCAGCGATCGCCATCTACACTGTTATTGCTAACCATGCAATTAGAGATTGGATCGAGAACGAAGATGTCCAAAAAAATATGATGAACGACATCGATGATTACTTGTATGATGTGGTACGCGACGAATACGACATCCACCTAGACCAGGATGAAATGGATGACATTATTCAAGAGTCGCTGCGACTTGCAAGACGTAGAATGGCAGCATGAGTGCAACTACCCGAACGATCGATTACGGTGACGAAACTATTGCCTTCGAGGTCACGTTTTCGGAGCGCAAAACTCTAGATATCTCCGTTCACCCCAATCGCCACGTCACTGTCAAAGCCCCCATAGATGCCCTGCTCGAAGAGATAGATCGACGAGTGAAGAAGCGCGCCCGCTGGATTCTCAAACAACAGCAGTATTTCAGCCAGTTTGACCCGCGCACGCCATCCCGCCAATACATTAGCGGGGAAACCTATCTCTATCTGGGGCGGCAATACCGTTTGAAAGTAGAGCAGCATTCACAACCGTCAGTCAAGCTTGTAGGACGCTACATTCACATCCAGACTCCTCAGCCCGATCGTACTGAAATTACTCAAAAAATTGTCGAGAACTGGTATCTAGACCGCGCCAAGACTAAATTCAGCGAGCGACTAGCCTTCTGTTTTGTCCCTTTTCAGCGTCTTGGGTGCGATTGCCCTCACCTCCAAATTCGCCGTCTTGCCAAGCGGTGGGGTAGCCTAACTGCTAGCGGCACTATTGTCCTCAACCGTGATTTGATTCGTGCTGACTCCAGGGGCATCGATTACGTCATCACCCACGAACTCTGTCACCTGAAGCACCCAAATCACAACCGCGCTTTTTACGATCTTCTCAGCTCAATCATGCCCGACTGGGAAGAACGCAAACTCAAGCTTGAGCAAATGCTCGGATGAAGCAAGATGGGGTAAAAATAGCAAAAACACAGATAAATCCCAACTACTTTGGAGCAAAATCATGAATTCTGAGCAATTGGTATCAGCGCAGCATCTAAAGGCATCGCTAAACTGAATAGGGAATTGAAGTTGTACGCTTGGTTAGTGACTACCGCGATTTAGATGCCCTTTTTGACGAGCAGGATGAGAAGTAATGGAGCGGAACAAGATAACAGAAGCGAATACCAAACCCCCTACTGATACTAACAGTGAATTCTCTCGATGGACTAAACAACTAGAACAGCTAGCACAAGCAGGCGTGAAACAAGAAATTGCCCAACATAAAGCTGCTGGTCGTCCCATTTTTTATTCAAAACAAGGTGTACCCATCATGGAACTTGCCGATGGTTGCTGCTTTGAATATCGACACCTAGAAGACGGAACCCGTGAGATTATCCGCGAAGTTCCCCAGGAATGACAGCACCTCAACTCACCCTCACCATCATTACTCCTCTCCGGCGTTAGCCGCGCTTGCATAGCCTCCAGTCAACAATATCTCACTGCTATCACAAGTTTTCTGTAATTCAGTAATTCTGTATTTCTGTAAAAAAGTAAATACGCTTCAACTGGGAGTAGAGCTAACGAATGTGGGTGTCCGCCGAGATATGTGCAAAATGGGACACGTTATAAATAAATATTGCAGAGTCCGCTTTATTGATTTACTAACTTACCCAAAAATGACATTGGACAAATCAAAATTTTGCACGGGAAAACCAAGCTTTCATCACTTTTCGTCCCTTACACTTGCCCATTAATGAGCGTTTTAGGGAATGTTTCATTTGGCGGCAACACACTCAGCTTGTGGCTGAAACCGACTCAGAGAAAGAGTTCTGTAATTTTGCTTAATATAACTTTACAGCGTGTCCCATTTTGCAGGTATCTCGGCGGCTATCCAATGTTACATCAGGGGCAAGCCTGTACCTGCGGTAAGAGTAGCAATAGCCCAAGCCACTGTAGCGGTGTGTGTTACAAATGTATTGACTTTACCAGGAGAACCAGTTTCTACAGAATGCATTTGGTCAATAGTTGTCAAAGCAAGAAGCAGGTGGGTGGAAAGGAATGCAACCTAGACTGAATCCAAGTCTGCCGCCCGCTTTCTGGGAGATGGACCCGCTCAAAGCTTTTCAACCGATGTGTAGCGAGTTGCTGGCTGAAGAACCAGGGATTGCTACCTGCGAAATCTACGGCGTTTCAGGTCAGAGCCAGCGGGGAATTGATTTACTTGCTAAAGGTTTTGATGGCGCTCCCTATGTAGTCGGTCAGTGTAAGTGCTATGCAACCTTCCCCTCAGCGCAAATTGTTAAGGCTTCAGACGAGTTCTTCGCCCACCTCGACTATTGGAAGAGTCATGGGATCTGCCGTTTTGTGCTGTTTGTAGCAAGCGATTTGAGTACAACCCAACAGCAGGAAGAAATTCTGCGGCAGCAACGGAAGTTCCAAGCCCACGGCATCCACTTCGAGGCTTGGTCTGGACACATTCTGCGCCAGCGGCTTGCGGGGCATATGCAGATCGTCTCCCGCCATATCCACTCCCCCGAAGTTGTGAAGAACATCTGCGGGCAACTTGTGACCGAGGCTGTCTTCACAGAAACAACGACTGAAGGATTGCTGCGGCAGTTGCGAGCAGCACTGCGGGAGCCAGCAAAGTACTACAGCGACATCGAGGACTTGCTGTTTGAGGAAGCCCGAAGCCTGTCTATTGTCATGGCTAATCCTACCCCAGAGTACCCCATTGTTGTAAATGGACTCAATCAGAGTTTCTGTATTGGATACCTAGAGTATCTGAAGAACTGTAGTGAACGCTTCACGCGCTTGGTGGCAGAGATTGTTCGGCGTGACCGTGATGAAATATTTGTGGAGTCTGTAGCTAGGGCAGTGGGCATTCTTGCCCAAGACACAGCACGGCTAGCAACGAGTTACACGCCAGGGATACCCGAAATACGACTGTACCCACTTGCGCTTGCCACATATACTCTCTTTATCTTGGGTGCGGAGCGCAGAGCATTGCGGCTTCTGCATCAAGTTGCACACCAGCCCTTTCGTTCGCAGCGCGCTCCTCATTTGGAAAAACTAACTCTCATCGAAGCGTTGAAACTGATGGTCTATGAATACAACCAGATTCAATTTTTCCAATTGGTTAAGGAGAATTCTTTTGCTCCATTTGCTGAAATGGTTAAGGAAGCTGTACTTCCCTGGTTGAGGGAATATTTGACTAGTGAAGAGGAAGCTTTCTGGAAAGGAGAGTTTCTTCTAGGGCTTGCTTTTTTGCAGAAGAATCAATCCTATTTACTACCAGCACTATACCCTTACATCCCTAGTGCTAGAACAGTACTGCAAACCTATGTGGCTGGTTCGCGGGATTGTCTAGCTGAACTTTTTCCCAACACAGAACAACTGCTTGCTAATTTTGACAGGCTTGGAGTGGAACTAGCTAAAAACGCTCCTTTTCAGCGTGCCTACGGGTTCTACACTGGTGCGCTGAATGCCTACAGGCAGGGATGGTGAAAATCAGGTTGTGTCCTGAACTCAATGCCAACCGAACCTCGTCGGGTTGCTTATAGGGTTAACCTAAGCCTAGAAAACACCCCACACTTAGGTTAGCTCCAAACTATTTCTGTAATTCTGTATTTCTGTAAATACGTAATTACGCTTTAACTACTAGCATCAAAATGCTGTTCTAGCAGCGATCGCAGCAACTCAACCATCGTTACCCCTTCATCCACTGCCTTGCGCTTGATCGCCCGATGCAGTGGTTCTGGAATATCCAACGTCAGCCGCTTCATTTTTTCCGGTTGGTCTAGATGTGGCTGTTCTGCCGACTCCTGGCGTTCTCGGTGAGCCACCCATTCGTTAAGGCGATCGCCTTGCGGTTCTTCTGGCGCTGGCTTTTTCCCAAAACTGACTTTCTTCGCTGGCATCCCTACACTCCTAGACTCATTAGTTCGTTGACCAGTGCCATCACTTCTTTAGCAGCAGATCCTTTACTGTCAGTTTCTAAAACCGTGCTACCAGTAGCAGCAGACTCAGCAAATGCTACCCGCTGGCTGATAGTGGTATTCAGCACGGGTATGGGGTATTGTTCGAGCGCTTCCACTACATCCCTGCCAATAGCTGTTTTTACAATTTTACGATTAATTACAAATACAGATTTCAGTTTTTCTTTAAATACAGAAGCTTCTTGAATCAACTTGATAATTTCATCCGCTGCCCAAACATCGTAGGGCGAGGGCTGAATGGGGACTACAACCAAATCTGCGGCGATAATCGCGCTGCGGGCTAGATCGGAAACTCGCGGCGGACCGTCAATCACCGCATGGTCGAAGTCTTTCATTAATGCTGGTAGGTCGCGGTGAATCGTCGGGCGGTCTAACCCCACTACGGGAAACGGTGGCAAGGCATCCCTCGCCGCCGCCCAATCGCGGGCAGAACCTTGCGGATCGGCATCTACCAGTAGAACCTTGAAGCCCTTGAGTACCAACGCATGACTGATATGGATAGCCAGCGTCGTTTTGCCAACGCCGCCTTTTTGATTTTGCACTGAAATCATCATTTCCGTAATTACAGCAAAGCGGTTTTACAGATTTACAGAAATACAGATAAATTGTTGCGCCTAAACTCTAACCTACAACACCAAAACCCGCAATCATCTCTTCTGGAATTGCAGAAAACTGTATTTACACATTTACAGAAATACACATTTACAGAAATACAGAATAAGAACACCCTATTTGATTTTGTACTGAAATAATTATTTCCGTAATTGTAATAAATCGTGTTTACAGATTTACAGAAATACAAACATTAGGATAACCTAAGCTGCCAATAGTGGGAAGAGATCGTACAGTGGTTGCAAAAACTTTATCAGTTTCAGAATTAGTTGCCTAAAATTTCAGGCATTTCATCAAACAACTCGCGCAGCGATGCCGCTGACTGCGGCAGTCCTTGCTTTATAAGCGTGTCTAGGTATTCATCCTGCGTTCGTGGTGGATTTTTGAGCGTGCTTAGTTGCCGATTAGCGGCATTCAAGACCTCTACCGCATTCAGGTCAATCAGTTGCAGGATAAACTCATCTGGGTGAATTGCTTCAACGCCATAGGGTGCAAGAGCTACCATCGGAAAATCCTTGAGGTTAAAGGTGACGATAAAACTAGCACCAGAACGAATTGCCGCAGCTAGAACGTGGAGATCGTCTGGATCTGGTAGTTCAAGAGCTGGGATGAGCGATTCATAATCTGTGACTAGACAATCTCGGACATTGGCATTCATCAGATTTTTCGTGCGGGTCAGCTGAGCTAGTGTTAGGTCAGGACGGTTCAAAAGAACGTTTCTTATCCATTCGTCATGAATCTCATCCGTCCAACGAGCCTTAAATAGGTCAGTGAGCGCCAGCCACATCAAAAAATCCCGCAGCGGTGCTGGATATAAAACAGAGGCATCGTAGACCGCAGTGAAAAAAGCCACTTAGCTATTCGTAACCCATGTTTAGTTCTTGGGCTTGGGCTGCCAACTCAGCCAGGGCTTGCCGCCGCCTTTCGTCAATCTGGTGTTTGTATGTCATCAAATCTTGATAGAGAATCCGGCGACGGGTTCCAACTTTGCGGAAAGGAATTTTTCCCGACTCCAGTAAGTCTACTAAATAGGGACGGGAGACATTTAGAATGTCAGCTGCCTCAGACGTAGTGAGTTCCTTTTTGATGGGAACGATGCTGACAGCATTGCCTTTAGCCATCTGGGTCAAAATGTCAACGAAAAGACGCAACGCAGATGTTGGGATAGTAACCGCTTCACCTTGTGTGTCATCTAGCATCACCCTAATTGTGCAGTGAGATGCGTCCGAGTCCACAATTGATGCCAAAATTTGGCTGCTGGCTTGGGCGATTGCAGAATCTTCTGCTGTCGGTGCAATGATGTCGAAGGAACGGGGAGCCGATAGTGTCATGTTTCCAATGGTGTTGGAATTGAAAGAACGCTCTCCTTGTGTCCGACCCATCGTGAACTAGAGGTCGGAGCGTGAAAAGGGCGAGCTACCTCTACTCCTAATTATACGAAATGAGCGGAACATACGAAATGAACGAAAAAGTCGGGGAACTATAGATATATGTAAATCAGTAAGAAATAATAGTTATTTAATCAAGCCAGCAAAAAAACTAGAAAACTACACAGAGCAAGCTGCTTGAGTAAGAACAAGGTCTTGCAGTCAAGAATGTGATGGTTTTCTGGTACATACCCAGCACGTTACATCAATGCACGAGCAGTTAAATCTTTGGAGTTTTGGCGATGGAGCAGATCCGTGGGAAGTAGATACACAATGGTCTGATGCCGATCGCTTCCCCTACAACTACGGCGAATCCAATGTGGAATCAGTGGTTGTTCCCGATCTGTCTTCTTCATGCAACCCGCTGATAATCACTGGCTACACGTCTGTAGCAAAGCTAGTCGATTTTCTAGCTGACTGCTACGAGCATCTCGATACATTCGAGCGCATTCGCATTCTGCTGGGTAACGAACCTACCTTTACGCAACAGCAAGAGTTTCGCCTTAAACATCACAGTTTTTCTCAACAAATTAAGGACTACTGGCTGGAACGAGGAATTTCTATCCGCTTGTGTGGCAAAATCATTGCCGCGATTGAATTACTGAAAACGGAAACAGCATCAGTGAGAATTTCCGGTCATAGCAGGCGGTTAATCCATGCCAAAATCTACAAAGGCGATCGCGGTATTACCCTTGGCTCCAGTAATTTTAGTTATTCGGGACTCCGACACCAAATCGAAGGCAATACGCGATTCACGCAACAGGAAGCTACGCGATTTCAGGAAGCAAGCCTTCTGGCAGAGAATATCTGGAACTTGGGCAAAGACTACAAGAGTGAATTGATCGATTTACTCAAGCAGCTGTTACGCGAAGTTTCCTGGCAAGAAGCGTTAGCAAGAGCTTGTGCCGAATTACTGGAGGGAGAGTGGGCGAAACGGTATGTCAAATTCAGTCACTTCGATGACGATCTTCCACTCTGGCTGTCCCAAGAACAAGGAATTGCTCAAGCCCTCTGGGTAATTGCAAATGTCGGTAGCGTATTGGTTGCCGATGCCACAGGGTCGGGCAAAACTCGTATGGGCGCTCACCTGTTGCAGGGGGTGATGAATCGAATTTGGGGCATCGGACGAATGCGGCAGAATATTCCCGTACTCATATGCCCTCCTAATGTCATAGACTCATGGGAACGAGAATTTACGCTTTGCGGCGGGCAGAATCCGAAAATCTACTCCCACGGGCGTTTGCGCTATCAGGATACCGACTCTCAAAATGACATAACACTTGCTATCCGCCGTACTCAAGTTTTAGCGGTTGATGAAGCCCACAACTTTCTCAATCGGGGTACTCTCCGCACAAAAGCTTTATTTAACAACATGGCAGATCATGTCATCCTGTTTACAGCCACCCCAATCAATCGAGGCTGCCGCGACTTACTTGCTATTATCGATTTGTTGGGAGCCGATAACTTCGACGACAAAGTTTTAGGTATCCTCGACCAGATTTTTCGCAGGCGGCGCGGCTCTTGGAACGAAAAAATATCTAGTGCCGAACAGCGAGTATTACAAAGAGAACTACAGCGATTTATCGTCCGACGCACGAAGACCATGCTTAACAACATGGTAGATAAAGACCCGTCGCGGTATCGGGATCGAAATGGGAAACCCTGTCGCTACCCCGAACACCAACCTCGAATTTATCATTGCAATGAGACACAGGGCGATCGCGATCTAGCACGAGCAATTCGCTCCCAAGCACTGCATTTGCGGGGATTAATTAATCTGCGTTCGACACTACAAGTTTTAGAAGCCCGAAAGCTCGACGGGATTACCGACGAACAATACTTGAAATCTCGCCTTAGAAGTGCCGCAGGCTTGGCTTTTTATCATGTCATGTCCAATCTCCGTTCCTCGATCGCCGCATTACTCGAACATATATACGGTACGGAATTTGTCTGCGAGCATTTCAACATCAAAAACGAAATCAAAGCTAAGTCAACAGGGAATATTCTCCAATCTTTACGGCAAGCAGCTGGCAAACCGCCAAAAAATCATTTAAATATCGAACTACCGGATTGGTTACGCGACCCAGAACAACACGCTCAAGCCTGTGCGGAAGAAATTCAGGCTTACGAGCGGATTGCCCAATTAGCTAGGGAAATTTCAGATGCGCGATCGCAAGCTAAAACTCAACTTTTGTTCGACTTGTTGTCAAGCCACAATATAGTTATTGCCTTCGACAGCCACTTGATTACGCTGAGCGATTTTCATCGTCGTCTTACTCAACACGGAGACTGTGAAGTAGTTGTTGCGACTGGGAGTAATGAAACAGAGCGAAATCGTGCCAATAAACTTTGCCAACTGGGTTCTAATGCCTCCAGAGCGATTATTCTCTGCTCGGATGCCATGTCGGAAGGGTTGAACCTACAGCAGGCTTCCGCCGTAGTTCATTTGGATATGCCGACTGTCGTGCGGGTAGCAGAGCAACGCATTGGTCGAGTAGACCGGATGGACAGCCCACACCCAACCGTCGAAATTTTTTGGTCTAAAGACAGTCCAGAATTTGCGCCCTCTACAGACGAGCGGTTTTTTGAGCGCCACTTTTTTGTCTCGGAGTTAATTGGAGCTAATATGCTCTTGCCCGAAGACATAATTCCCGCATCTATGCGGCAAGAAGCGATTGTCACGCCAGAGGAAATTATTCAAGAAATAGAGTCAGCTGCCGCTGCCAACGAGCAGTGGGATGGACTTCAAGATGCGTTTACTCCAGTGAGAAACTTGGTTTCTGGAGCACAAGCTTTAATCTCACAAGCAGTATATGAAGAAATTTTAGGGAGCAAAGCCAGAGTAGTTTCATCCGTGAGCGTGGTTGAAGCCAAATACGCTTGGAGCTTCTTTTGTCTAGCTGGCGGTAAGTGGGGCGCACCTCGATGGGTTTATTTTGATACGCCAAAATCTACGCCAATAACTGACTTGGAAGAAAAATTAGGAGTAAAAGGCGGAAGTGGTTGGTATTCCATTAATCCCCCAGGCAGAGGAAGAACGGGAGGAAAAAAGTTTGTTGTTAATACCAACAACGAATTTATTAATCTTTCAGTCCAGAAATCTCTGACTATAGAAGCAGTGTGCGCCTGGGTTAAGACCTGGGCTAATTCCGATGCCAAAATCATTACGCCTGGAAAGAGGACTATTTCCCTGGCAGGGGAGCCGCTGTCTAACTGTAGCGAACTGCAAACATCGGGAGACGAAACTGCAAACAAGGCGATTTTGAAACCACATTCTCTGCAAATAAGGGGTGTCTCAAAACCACATTCTCTGCAAATGAAACCACAATCGCGCTCATACAAACCACATTAGCTGCAAATAAGCTATAAGCCCTACAAGTCGGCAGATGCGAGAAAAATCGCTCCGAGTCGTCCAAAAAATAGGAACTAATTAGTCAAACACTTATGCCCGAATATTGTGGTTTAATCTGAACTACATCCGTCCAATTTAATTATGAATCTAGTTTTTGGAAGTAAGTCTCACCAACTTGTTTCTCCCTCCTGGTAAAGAAGATTAAATTTCTAGCTGGGGTGAAAGTAATATTCTTTAATTTGGACAATTTCATCCCTAAGTCTCCACTAAGCTAAAAGTATCGCTAGCTAAGGATTACAGCCTATTTGCAGTGAATGTGGTTTCGCGCATGATGTTTGCAGTTTATTTGCAGTGAATGTGGTTTCATTTGCAGTTATTGTGGTTTTGAGACCCCTCTTATTTGCAAAGAATGTGGTTTGAAAATAGGCTTGTTTGCAGTTTTGACGATTTATGTTTGCAGTTCGCTACATCTAACAGTTGTGCCTTTGTCTACTTTGTGCTGAATACTGACAGCAATGCTATCAAGATTGGAAAGGCAAGAGACTTAGATAAGCGTCTCAAATCTCTTCAAACATCTAGTCCAGCAACATTACAGTTGTTGAAGGCAATACAAGTAACAGGCGAAAAAGAAGCGGCAGAAATGGAGTCTAAACTTCACCGAAGATTTACCCACTTAAGAATAACTGGGGAGTGGTTCAAAGCAGAGAAAGAATTATTAGACTACTTATCTAACCTGCCATATGAAGTCCACTAAAACAATTTCGAGAAAATAGCAGACTTAGGTTAAGTCTTTAAGGGATGAGGGCATTCCTAATAATGCCATTCACCCACTCACTAGATGCGTGAATCACTTCAAGGTACGCCAATAATAGCAGCGACAATGCGCTCATCTACTGGTGGTATGCCAAAATTAGCATTGAATGCTTCATCCAGCTTTTCAGTCGCAATTGGATTTTGAATCAAGTCAGTGCGAATATCTCTCAGTCGTAAAGGTCTGTTGCGTCGGCGGTGAGTCAAATGTTTGTACCACACCGGACGAATGACATCGAGCCACCGTTCAGCTACAGCATTTAAATCTACAGCAACAGTTTCTTTTAAGTCAGAAACTTGTGAAGAAGCAGAAAATTCTACAAGTTGGCGCAACTCGCGAACTAACGCCTCTCGTTCTCTGTCGTGGTTGCGAATTGCCAATTTTTCATATTCTGGTAAAACCAGTCTCATTTCCTGAAGCGCCCGTTGTTTTTTCTGAGGCAAGAGTAAGGACTCGGTTTTAGCAATTCGATCTAAAAATTTGGCAAGTAATGCCGCAGCTGGCTCGTCAAAATTACGTCTTTCCACGTCCCGATGCAGATGTCGGCGCAACCAATAACTAATTTCTTCCAACTCTTCCCCAGACAGGGTTATAGGTTGTGGCATTCTAGTCGAAAATCCGTAACGTCTGACTACTTCTGTCTCTACATCTATCCAACCCCATCCTTTGTATGGATTGTTTGGATCTCTATTAATATAAATAGTCTCTTTATACTGTCTTGCCATGCATCTGCTTGGAGAAGCTCGCATCTCCGTCTAGAATTGTAGTTAATAATACAAGATAGCAAGCCTGGTACTGAAGCGAAATCAAGCGAAACCACTAGTAGGGCTAAAGATAGCGAGACTTCAACGAAGTGCTATCTAATCCTTGAGAAGCTTATAGCGTTAGGATTCCAGAAAAATTTTCAGATGTCTAAAATGCATCTTGAAGCGAGCTAATTTTATTTTTGACAGTCTTGTTATGTAGAAGTTACAGCCGTTGCTTGGCACTTTGGCGCAGCTTGGCTACCATTACCCCTTATAGCGAGCAGTTTTCAGATGCAGGGTTTGTCTTCACCAGGGCTGGAATCAGAAAGCGGGGAGAGGTGGCTTGGAAAGTTAGTAAGCGCCAAAAATCACCTGAGAGATGAAGCTCTCTTAACTTACCATCCATTGATGTTTTTGCAACAAAATCGGAATAATGCTCAAATGAGCAGAAGGAACTCTACCTTTGGTTTACCTGATTGAACTGTCTGGCTCTCAATGTAGAAATCTTTTGTTGCGCTAGTTTTTTGGAATCTTTATCATCTACTCTCTGTATATATTTTTGATAATATTGGATCGCACTAGTCAAGTCATCTTTTTGCTCTTTAAGCATGGCAAACTCTAAATAATCCTGTGTTGGAATAGCTGGATTGATTTGAGAGTAAATATTAAAAATAGGTGTAATTCCTGATGAAACAATAATTGAAATTATTAGGTAACCATGAAATACGTATCCTGTCCTAACCAAAACTGAAAAAACGTAAACTGATAGACCGAGGAAGGCAAAAACAACAAGGAAAATTATAGCTAGATATGGGTCTTGAAAAGCTTCATGGACTGATTGAGAAAATTCAGAAGATAAACTATGAATAGTCCAACCTGCTAGAAAATAGGCAGTAGGAAGGGTATACTTTCTCCAGTTGGAGTACTTTTCTGGAAGACTAAGCAGGAGTGACACAATACTTGCTGCTCCAGTAACTAAAGACCAAATGTCTGGAAGATTCATCTCCAACTCTCTTAGTAGAAAATCCCTGTTCAGAGTTTTTTAGGTTTACGCAGTGTACGTAGCTACTACATTGAGGATGCCCAACTATATGAGTAAATTTCACAAATTGATTTTCAGTCAGATTTACTCATCAGATGCCCATTCAAGTCGGCGTTTCAGGTCATTGCAGTGACTGCGTGGTAATTCCTTCTCATACTGAAGTCTACCGACTACAATTCCAGGTGCAATGCCGATTTCGGAAGCAAACTGCTGAATACCCGCTTTAGTCCGTTTTTGACTCGATGCCAGAAATCGCTCCCATTCAGCTGGTGGGATAAGTAGGTCAGCTGCGAATTTGTTTGCCTCTTTTTCTTCCTCGTCTTCCTGATTCTCCTGAAACTCTAGGAATACGCTTCGCTTACCATGCCGCAGAATATGACCTGCCTCGTGAAAGAAGCAAAACCAAAAGTGGTCGTCAGTCTTGTAGCGTAGGCTAAGTTGAATCAGCGCCTTATCAGGTTTCAACCAGCGAGTGGCTCCACTAGTCCGTGTCTTAGGTAGTTCAGGCACAAAGACTACAGCTACACCAGCGGAGGCGCACAACCGCACCATTTCAAACTGAAAAACCTCTTGTGGTTCGATGGTCAAGGCGCGAACTTGTTGCAGTACCTCCCTAAACTTGCTTGGATTATAAGCAGCACAATTAATCTGGGCTGCTTCAATTTCCCCCCGACACAGCCAAGCAGCAACAGCACCAGGATCGCTTTGGAATGCCAGCGACTTCCGAAAGTACACTTGGGCGCTACCCCAAACTGTTTGCCATCGCTCAGGAGAGGCTACGCCAAAAAAATTTAGCACTTCCCGCAGTTGCTCAACCTTGTCCTGACAGAACCGAATCCATTTTTTGCGGATCATGTCCTTCACAGGTATTTGGTCAAGCCACGCTACTTGTTTGTACAAGCGTTCTTGCTCTTCTTGATGCGCTAAAGCTTCCCGGTAGTTTCGTTCGAGATTGTTCCAAAATCTGGCGGGGATACCTAAGACCCGCTCTAGCTGCAATGCTGTTTCTGGGGTAATTGCAGCATGACCATTGATGATTTCGCTAATTGTCTTCCTGGGTCGCCCCATCCGCAGAGCCAGTTCTGCCTGGGACATCTCACGCTCCTCCAGGATCTCCTCAAGCGTCTCACCAGGAGGAGAAACATAGTCTGGCGTGTATTGATTTTGAATTTCATCACTCATGGGTATCCTCCACGCCGAGAATCCTAACGGCGGTTACTTTATTCCAGTCGATGCCACCATCTGGTTTAGTAGGAATTGGTTGATTTGCTGGCTCGAATATCAACCTATATGGTTGATCCAAATCCAGGGAAAACTGTCCCCAACGGTCATAAAGCAATTCATGACATCGCCCGGAAACACCTCTTATATCCTCAAGCACTTCGGCAGCACGGAGAGCGTCAAGCCGTCGCCGAATGTATTTAGCTCTTTTTTGCCCGTGGTTTCTTTCTAGAAGCCTCTGGTTATTGCACTCTTTTTCAAATTGCTTGTCTTCAAATACAAGATCCATTGTACCAGAGCTTTTTAAAAACTAGTTAACCCCAAGGGTAACAACTTTTTTCTGGCTCTGGGCAATATTTTGGAAAAATGC
>NZ_PYCI01000209.1:0-7931 GCF_003015105.1 Chroococcidiopsis sp. CCALA 051
AATAAATACAAATGACAAATGACAAATGACCAATCATTCAATCGTCAGATTGAATGGCAAACGGGCATAAACTCCTAAAGGATCGTTCATGACTTGCAGAATGGCAAGCTCGTCGCGCATTTTAGCAACTTCAGAGGCGATGGGGTCTGGTAGTGCGAGTTGGTTTGCAGCAGTATTGTTACCCAAGGCGGTTCTGACTCCATCAGAGACTTGCCCAAATAAGCGTTCTTCTAAAGAACGGCTTTCGGGATATTCTGCTACTTCCCAGTCATCGCCTAACTTGGCTTGCTTCGTGGCGTAGTCAATTGCTGCATCTAACCCACCAATTTCATCGACTAACCCAATTTGTTTGGCACTGACACCCGACCAAACTCGACCTTGGGCAATTTCCTCGACTTTCTGTTGCGGTAAATCCCGTCCTTCAACAACTTTTGATAAGAATGTACTGTAGATGCGATCGACCGCGCGTTGATAGACTGCTAATTCTGCGGGAGATTTAGGGCGAGAAACAGTTTGACTGTCGGCATACTTTCCAGTTTTCACCACATCCCAGGTAATACCATTGTTGTTTGCCAGCTTTTGGAAATTTGGCAGCAATCCAAATACGCCGATAGAACCTGTAATTGTGTTGGGTTCGGCAAAAATCCGATTAGCATCGGTGACAATCCAGTAACCGCCGGAAGCTGCAACATCGCCCATAGAGACAACTACTGGTTTTTTGGATTCTCGCGTCAGGCGGATCTCGCGTTGAATGATTTCTGAAGCTGTGGCACTTCCACCAGGACTATTTACCCGTAAGACAACAGCTTTGACATTAGGATTCTGTCGCAATTGGCGAAAAATACGAGCAAAGCGATCGCCTCCTACTTGTCCCGCCTCTCCTTGACCGTCAACAATATCACCTTCAGCGTAGACGATCGCCACTTTATTCTCTGAGTTACGTTCTACGCCCAAAGCCTTACCAGAAACCCCAGCATATGCATTCAAGCTAATTTGGCGGAAGGTTTTATTTTCTTTTTCCTCACCAGTTAGCTGCTTTAACTGCGCCAAAACGCGATCGAAATAGTCTACTTTGTCCACTAATCCTTGTTTTTGGGCTGTTTCTGCCAGCAAGAAACCTTGACCGTCTGCGATCGCTTGTAACTGGTTAGGGCTAATTTTACGGCTTTGACCTACTGCCGTGCGCCACTCCGCCCACACATCATTTAATAATTTCTGTGTCTGTTGCCGATTTTCTGGACTGAGATTTTGACGAATTAATGGTTCTACGGCAGCTTTAAACTTACCTACCCGAATCACTTGCACCCCAACACCAAATTTCTCTAATGCCCCAGTCAAGAATGGCGTTGAAGCACCCAAACCATTAATCTCCATTGCGCCAAGGGGGTTCAGCACTATGGTATCCGCCACGGAACTGAGATAATATTCTTTCTCACCCCAACTTGAGCTGTAAGCAATAATTTTTTTGCCAGCAGCACGGAACTTTTCCAAGGCTCCTCGCACTTCTTTCAATTTAGCGTAGCCAGTTTCACTATCATCTGCGCTATTGCTGCCATCGAGATAAATTCCAATAATTTTAGGGTCGCGCCTTGCCTTTTCCAGGGTATCTAGCACCGTGCGCAGGGCGATCGTGCGGTTACTTTCTCCTGAAAGAGCATTTTGAATCAAAGCGCTGGTACTGGAGTCACGCGGGGCATCGGTGATATTGAGGGATAAATCGTAAACTAAGACCGATCTATCCTTAACTTGCGGTTCGTTATCTTGAGCAGCCAATGCCACCAATATGACAAGCATTCCAGATATACTCAGACCAAAAAATAGTAGCAGTCCGAGCAAGGTTCCAATGGCACTAGCAAAAGTTTGTTTGAGGAAGTTACGCATTTAACTAGGGAGTCGGGAGTAGGGAAGGAGGCAAGGGAGCAGGGAGCAGGGGAGACAAGGGGGACAAGGGAGACAAGGAAGTAGAGGAGCAGAGGGAGCATTCTAGCCACCAGCCACTAGCCACTAGTCACTTAATAACTGACAACTGATTTAATTTTTCCCACAACTATCATTTATGCTACACGCTGCAAAGTTTGAGATTGTTTGAGTTGTTGTAAGTCAGCGTTACCAGTACAAAAGAGGACGGTGGTAATTTCGGCAATTAAGACTTCTGCAAGGGCATGTAGGGTCGATTCGGAGTCGGCAGCTGCTCTGAGAAAAGGCATGGCAAGCCCTGCCAGATCTGCTCCCAGGGCGATCGCTTTGGCAACTTCTAAGCCGTGTCTCAACCCGCCAGAGGCAATCAGAGGAATATTAGGGGCAACCTGCCGCACGTTGGTAATACATTCTGCTGTGGGAATACCCCAATCAGCAAAGGTGAGTCCGAGGCGGCGTTGCATGGCTGTTTCTGCCCGTTCGCTTTCTACTTTTGCCCAGGATGTACCACCCGCACCCGCTACGTCAATGGCTGCAATTCCGGCATTTATCAGTTTTTGCGCCATGTCGCCTGAAATGCCATTACCGACTTCCTTAGCGATCGCAGGCACGGGTAACTTAGTGCATAGTTTTTCAATTTTGTCAAGCAAGCCGCAGAAATTAACATCGCCTCTGGGTTGAATGCATTCTTGTAGGGGGTTGAGATGCAAAATCAAGGCATCGGCTTCGAGGATGTCTACTACCCGCAAGCATTGTTCTAAGCCATATTCGTAGTTGAGTTGCACCGCACCCAAGTTAGCGAATAAGGGAATATCGGGAGCGAGCGATCGCACGGCGAATGTATCGGCAACTTGCGGTTTTTCCACTGCCACCCGTTGAGAACCTACGCCCATCGCGATTTTATAGTGTTGGGCAACTTCAGCCAAGCGTCGATTGATGATGCCTGCTTGCTCTGTACCCCCAGTCATGGAAGAAATGAGTAGGGGTGCGCCTAGCTTCTTACCTAGAAAGGTAGTGGTTAAGTCAATGTCACCGCGATTTAGTTCGGGTAAACAGGTATGAGTAAAGCGATAGCGTTCCAATCCATTTGTCACAGACTGGCACTGGACATCTTGTTCGATGCAAATTCTTAGATGGTCTGCTTTACGAGATTCGGTAGCTGCTGGCAAATTGGTAGGAAAGTTCACAGGTGGATTTAAATCGAAGCATCATTTACTACCATTTTCTCAGTCTTGGGTAGAAGATGCAGGTAAGTTTTCATCCTGCTTGTTCTACTGTTTGCTGCAAGCTACTATAACTCACGACTCGATTGCGACCGGAATGTTTAGCAGCATATAAGGCTTGGTCAGCAGCACCGAGTAATTTTTCCTCTAAAATTGCGTCTATTGGAAAAGTCGCATAACCGACGCTGACAGTGACATGAATCGAAAGTTCGGGAGAAATTGCGATCGCTTCTGTAGCCACAGCATGACGCAATCGTTCAGCAACAATCGCCGCACTATCATTGAGAGTTTCTGGTAGAATCACGGCAAACTCCTCGCCGCCATAACGCGCCACTACATCGACGGGGCGAATTTCGCGTTGAATGATGCTAGCAACGACTTTGAGTGCTTCGTCTCCCCCCTGGTGTCCGTGGGTGTCGTTCAGCTTTTTGAAATAGTCGATATCCAACATAATTAAAGAGCAAGGATGCATGTAGCGATGCGATCGCTCGATCTCGATTTTGAGTTTTTGGTTGAACTCGCGACGGTTAAAAACTCCGGTTAATCCATCCAAAGTTGCTAAATTTCTCAAGGCTGTCTGACTCTGTTCGAGTTTTTCGGTCATTTGATTAAACATCATTGCCAGTTGCCCCAATTCATCTTGACTCGATAGGACAATCCGGTAAGAAAGATCTTCCTCAGCTAGATGTTTAACTCCCTCTGCTAAAATCTGCACTGGTATTAGTACGGAACGCGCTAGGGTTAAACTCGCGATCGCTGCTACTCCCAATCCTAAGCCAAACACAACAACAACAATCCCCTTCACCCAAAGTTTAGTGTTTTGCGCTTGAGCGATGTTATCGGATATTTGCAAATGAGTCAGGAGTTCTTGCAATCGATCTAGGGCTTCTGTAGCCTGTTCGAGCTGTGCGTCTAAACGTTTCTTATCTTGAGCAGTAAACGTAGTTCTAGCTGGATAGGTAGTAAAAATCGCCTCGCTGCTGATTTTAGCTTGTTGCCATGCTTTTTGAGCTACGAGTAGCAAAGCTGTTTTCTCTGGCGTATTTTTTGAAGTATTCAGAATTATCACGAAAGCTTTGTCTACTTCACTACTTATGCGCAGAAAGCGATCGCGAGCGTCTGGCGTACCGTAGCTGAGATAATCATCAGCAGAAGTCGATGCCATGACAATCAGTGATTCTAACTCGGTAACGGGAAACAGTTCCTCTAAAGTTGCGTTTTCATTTTTTTCAAATTTACTCAACGCTCCTTCTACCGAGATAAAAGTCCCACAACCAAGCAAAATTAACGGCAGCAGCATAGCTCCCATACCAAAGGCGAAGCGATTGCGGATGGAGGTACTCGAACCCCAGATTTTCATCAGGTTTGGCAGCTGCTAGCTTAGTTACATTTAGTTTGCCCGCAGCTACCTCAACTGTTTACTGTAATTACGCGCAGCAGCATGTAATTTTCGTATGAAATTGATATTAAGTAAAAACACAACTCATGAGAAGTCGTAAATCGCAAGTCGCAATTGACTAGTTACCGATCTCGCTGGTCACTGGTCACTGGTCACTGGTCACTGATAACTGCTCCCTCAATTTCCCGCAATAACTGCAAATGCTGAGATAATGGCGCAAGGGTATTTGCCGCGATCGCACCACTAGCGGCGACGGCGGGTAAACCGATACCAGGGAAGGTAGAATCGCCGCAACACAATAACCCTGGAATCGGCGTAGTTGCACCAGGAAACAAACCCTTCCCCGCAGCGATGGCGGGACCATAGGAACCTCGATGACGGCGCAAGTAACGAGCGTGGGTTAGAGGCGTACCTACCAAAGTTATCTCACAGCGGTTGTCGATATCGGGAATAATCCGTCTTAAGGCTTGCCACATGACTTCCGCCCGTGCATGTTTTTGACGGGCATACTCTTCGCTTTTACGATCCATTCCCTGCCATATACCGTAAGGTTCGCTACCAGGAGTGTAAGCATGAATGACGTGCTTTCCTAGTGGTGCTAGGGACGGATCTAAAACTGACGGAATCGATACCAATACGACATTTTGCGGTGCTGTGACTCCCCTTTCCCAATCGTTGACCACAATATAGTGACATGCCAAATCTGTACGAATATTTGTGGCATCAATTCCCAAATGTAGGTGCATAAAACTGTCGCACTCTGGAGTTGCCTGTCTTGCTTGCAAAGGTTTTGGTATTGAATCTTGTGGTAATAATTTCAGCGTGTCCCAAATAGAAGCATTCGAGACGACGGCTTGTCTTGCCTGTATTTCTTCACCATCCCGCAACCGAATGCCAGTCGCGCGTCCCGTCACTAAAATTTCCTCAACATGGGCATTCAGTATCAATTTACCCCCATGTTTTTCTAATCCCCGTACCAAAGCATCAACTAATGCCTCACTACCACCTAGAGGGTAATCTAACATCACTCCAGGTTTGTACCAGTCGGCAAACATAAATGCCATTTCTGCCGCACTCGTGCCGCTTGCAGGTAGCCCAGAGAGGAGAAAACACAACAGATCCAACCAGTTACGCACAAACGGATCGGTGACGACACCATCCATAATTTGGCTAAATGCACCCGTCAGTTTAAAAGTACTACCAACATGAGGTAGCATCGCAGGCAGATATTGCCCTAGAGAAACTATTGCACCCAAATCGAAGCGCAAAGCAGTAGGAGGAATTGCCGTAGCAGCTTTGGCTAAAGGTTCTATGACTCGTTGAAGTTCGCGCCACTCGGCTACAGCCTTATCTCCTCGCAACCTTGCCAAAACATCGCAAAATTGGTCTGCACCTACAGTAGTATCGAAGTCACCTTCGGGCAAACAGCAACCCCAGGTATCGTAATTAATACAAGGTAAATCTTCGCCAATTGCATCTAAAACTTGTCGCAGTGGGTTGGGTGAAGGGCTGTAAGATAAACCAGAGTAGAGGGAAGGTCCAGAATCAAATTTAAAACCGTTGCGTTCAAATCCGTGCGCCGCACCTCCTGGTGTTGAGTAGCTTTCGCAGACGACAACATCAAAACCGTATCGCGCCAAAATTGCCGCACAGCTCAAACCACCAATTCCACTTCCAATGACGATGACATCCGTTTCCACTGCTTTAGATTTCCTTGCGTGACTCTCTGGTTACGAAAAAGATTTCTCTAGCTTACTTATCTACTTCTCCTTGCCGCTTTTGACGATGTTTCTTTAATAATTGAGGAAAATGTTTTAGATCGTCAATTGTCTGTGGTGCTGGGTATACCTCCGTAGGCGGCTCAGCATGAACTTTATCCATAAAGACACGAAATACTTCATCGTCATCTCGGTGTTCGAGCATATATGCTAATAACTCTTTGCGGCTCATAGCTTGAAAATTAGGTTGTGTCATACAAATCTCCAAAGTCCATTACTGAAGATTAAAACTGCTGTTTCTTCTCCTGCCAAAAAGAAGACTTCTCCCGTGCGTTCGTCTACACGGATTATGTATATAGGCAAATACATTTTTGTTGCCCAATAGCTGAGAACGAAACAAGTAAATAATTGTGCTGCTGTAGGAATAACCGCTACTCCTTTGTACTCCTCACACCTGGATTATACCTAAAACGTCAGCACGGTACGAATTGATTCTCCTTTGTGCATCAAATCGAAGGCATCGTTAATCTTTTCGATTGGCATTGTGTGAGTGATTAAGTCGTCAATATTAATTTTGCCTTCCATGTACCAATCGACAATTTTCGGCACATCTGTACGCCCTCTCGCACCACCAAAAGCTGAGCCTTTCCAAACTCTTCCTGTGACTAATTGAAACGGACGAGTACGGATTTCTTCACCCGCAGCAGCAACGCCAATAATAATACTTTCACCCCAACCTTTATGGCAGCATTCTAATGCTTGACGCATTACATTTACATTGCCAATACATTCAAAACTGTAGTCAGCTCCACCTTTAGTTAACTCTACTAAATAAGGAACTAAATCGCCTTCCACTTCTTTTGGATTGACAAAATGCGTCATGCCAAATTTTTCAGCGATCGCCCGTTTACTAGGATTAACATCTACACCAACAATCATCTCTGCGCCTACCATTCGCGCTCCTTGGATGACGTTTAAACCAATCCCCCCCAAACCAAAAACGACAACCTTTGAGCCTGGTTCGACTTTTGCCGTATAAACAACTGCACCAATACCCGTAGTTACACCACAACCGATGTAACAAACTTTGTCAAAAGGTGCATCTTCACGGATCTTGGCAACAGCAATTTCTGGTAGTACTGTATAGTTAGCAAAAGTGGATGTCCCCATGTAGTGGTGGAGCTTCGTGCTATTTAAGGAAAACCGACTCGTACCATCGGGCATCAACCCCTTGCCTTGAGTCACGCGAATGGCTTGACAAAGATTGGTTTTACGACTGAGACAATATTCGCACTGACGACATTCGGGAGTGTAAAGCGGAATGACGCGATCGCCCACTTTAACGCTCTTGACTCCTTCTCCGACTTCCACGACAACCCCAGCCCCTTCATGCCCTAAAATTGCCGGAAATAAGCCCTCTGGATCTTTACCAGAAAGGGTATAGGCATCGGTATGGCAAACTCCAGTCGCTTTGATTTCGACTAAGACTTCCCCTGCTTTTGGTCCTTCTAGTTGTACTGTTTCCAGTTGCAAAGGTTTTCCAGGTTCGTAGGCAACAGCTGCTCTGACATCCATAATTCATCCTCGCGATCGCTATGACTAGCTTACAGTTATCAGGGAGGAGGGAGCAGGGGAGACAAAGAAGACAAGGGAGACAAGGGGGACAAGGGGGAC